>DATBLN010000023.1:0-6996 GCA_036555345.1 Steroidobacteraceae bacterium | reverse complement strand
ATCTACATCCCGCCGGGGCCGCGGCTCGGCGACCTCGTCATCGAGGCCGTGGGGCTGCGCAAGGCCTACGGCGAGCGCCTGCTGTTCGACGGGCTCTCCTTCAACCTGCCGCGCGGCGGCATCGTCGGCATCATCGGCCCGAATGGCGCCGGCAAGACCACGCTGTTCCGCATCCTCACGGGAGTGGAACAGCCGGACGCCGGCACGGTCCGGTTCGGCCCGACGGTCCGGCTCGCCCACGTCGACCAGTCGCGCGACGCGCTCGACGGCGGCAAGACGGTCTGGCAGGAGATCTCGGGTGGCCAGGACATCATCAAGGTGGGCAATTACGAAACGGCCTCGCGCGGCTACGTAGGCCGCTTCAATTTCCGCGGCAACCAGCAGCAGCAGCTGATCGGCGAGCTGTCGGGCGGCGAGCGCAACCGCGTGCACCTCGCGAAGCTGTTGCGCTCCGGCGCCAACGTGCTGCTGCTCGACGAGCCGACCAACGACCTTGACGTCGAGACGCTGCGCGCACTCGAGGAGGCGCTGCTCTCCTTCCCGGGCTGCGCCGTCGTCATTTCGCACGACCGCTGGTTCCTCGACCGCATCGCCACGCACATCCTCGCCTTCGAGGGTGACAGCGAGGTCACCTGGTTCGAGGGCAATTACCAGGACTACGTGGCCGACCTGCGCCGCCGCAAGGGCGAGCTCGCCGACCAGCCGCACCGCCTGCGCTTCCGGCCGCTCAACGCCTAGCGGACCGTCCCCTTTTTCGCCAGGGGGCTGTCCCCTTTTCCGCTTTGGGAAAAGGGGACTGTGCCCTCTTGCCGGGAAGCGTAAACTCCCGCCCGTGGCGGTATTCATCGACTCCTCCGGACGGCTGCACCACGACCAGGACAGCGGGCTGGCCCTGAGCTGCCCGCATTGCCAGGTGCTCGCGCACATCACGCCGGTCTCGGTGCCCGACTTCAACGCGCTGCAGCAGCACAAGCCGTCGCAGGTCGGGCTCGTGTACCGCTGCGAGGCCTGCAACGCGCCGGTCTTCCTGCGTTTCGCCGTCAAGCTCTATGCGGGAAGCCGCGTCGAGCTCGCGCCGAATTTCGTCGAGCTGGAGCGTCCGCGCGAGCGCTTCAACTTCACCTACCTGCCGGAGGACGCGGAGGCGCTCCTGAAGGAGGCCTTCGCCTGCTACTCGACCGCCTGCTACAACGCATTCGCCTCGATGTGCCGGCGCGTCGCGCAGTGCGTGTTCGCGGACCTGGGCGACGACGGCAAGCTCGCGCTCTACGACGAGCTCGCCAACATCCGCCGCCTCGCCGAGCTCGACGACGACTCGTTCGCCGTGGTCAAGAAGGTGCTGTTCGAAGTGGACGCGCCCGGGCGCGCGGGCATGCCGGCGATCGACGCCTTCCAGGCCGGCGTGCTGCTCGAGGTGGTCAAGGACCTGCTCTACCAGGCCTACGTGCGCCGCGGCCGCCTGCAGCAGGCGATGATGGTGCGTCGCTACTTCTCCGAGGATGACTCGAAGGTCACGCCGCTGCCGGGCGCGGGCCAGGGACGCTCAGCCTAGCCAGACGCGCGCATTGCGGAACATCCGCATCCAGCCGCTGTCCTCGCCCGCGTGCGCCGGGCGCCACGAGTTCTGCGCCGCGCGGAACACGCGCTCCGGGTGCGGCATCATGATGGTCACCCGTCCGTTCTCGCTGCAGAGTCCCGCGATGCCGTCCGGCGAGCCATTGGGGTTCGCGGGGTAACGGCTGGCCACCGCCCCCTGCCCGTCCACGAAGCGCAGGACCGTGAGCGCCGCCGCCGCGCGCCTGGCCGGCGCCTGCGCAAAGACCGCGCGGCCCTCGCCGTGCGCGACCGCGATCGGCAGCCGCGATCCCGCCATGCCGGCGAAGAACGGCGACGGCGTCTCGCAGACCTCGACTTGCGACAGGCGGCCCTCGAACTGCTCGGAACGGTTGCCGCGGAAGCGCGGCCAGTGCGCGACGCCCGGGATGAGCTCGGCGAGGGCCGCGAGCATCTGGCAGCCGTTGCACACGCCGAGCGTCAGCACGCCGTCGCGGCCGAACCACGCGGCGAACTGCTCGCGCGCGCGCGCATTGAACAGGATCGACCTGGCCCAGCCCTCGCCCGCGCCGAGCACGTCGCCGTAGCTGAACCCGCCGCAGGCGACCAGCGCCTGGAATCCTGCGAGGGCCGCCTGGCCGGCGATCAGGTCCGACATGTGCACGTCGACGGCGGCGAAGCCGGCGCGGTCGAAGGCCGCCGCCATCTCCACCTGGCTGTTCACGCCCTGCTCGCGCAGGATGGCGACGCGCGGGCGGACGCCGGTCGCGATCCAGGGCGCCGCGACGTCCTCGTCCGGGTCGAATGTCGGCTGCCAGACCAGGCCCGGGTCGCCCTCGTCGAGCCGTGCGGCCTGTTCCTCGTCCGCGCACGCCGGGTCGTCGCGCAGCCGCTGCATGCGCCAGCTCGTCTCGGACCACAGGCCCCGCAACCGCACGCGGTCGTCGTCGAGCAGCACCTGCCCGGCGGCGGCGATCCGGATGCGCCGCCCCGGCGCGACCCGCCCGATGCCGCGCGCGCACCGCGCGAGCCCGTGGCGCCCGAGGACGTCGCTGGCGCGCGCGACGTCCTGCTCGCGCAATTGCAGCACCGCGCCCGGTTCCTCGCTGAAGAGCGCCGCCGCCGGCGCGGCGAGCGGCCCGAGGTCGAGGTCGAGGCCGGCGCGGCCGGCGAAGGCCATCTCGAGCAGCGTCACGGCGAGCCCGCCGTCCGACCGGTCGTGATAGGCGAGCAGCAGCCCGGCGTCCGCGAGTTCGCGCACCGCCGCGAAGAAGGCCGCGAGCCGCGCCGGCTCGTCCACGTCGGGCGGCGCTCCGCCGGTCGCCCCGTGCACCTGCGCGAGCCCCGAGCCGCCCAGCCGGTCGCGGCCACCGCCCAGGTCCACGAGCACGAGCACGCTCGCGCCCTGCGACAGGTCGAGCGCGGGCGTCAGCGTGCGGCGCACGTCGGCGACCGGGGCGAAAGCGGAGACCACGAGCGACAGGGGCGCGACGACCGTGCGATCGCGGCCGGCCTCGCGCCAGGTGGTGCGCATCGACAGCGAGTCCTTGCCGACCGGTATCGCGATCCCGAGCGCGGGGCACAGCTCCATGGCGACGGCGTGCACGGCGTCGTACAGGTCCGCGTCCTCGGCAGGGTCGCCACAGGCCGCCATCCAGTTGGCCGAGAGCTTCACGTCGCCGAGCCGGCGCACGTCGGCGGCCGCAATGTTGGTGATCGCCTCGGCCACGGCCATGCGCGCGGACGCCGCGGCGTCCAGCACGGCGATCGTCGGACGCTCGCCGAGCGCCATCGCCTCGCCCGAGTGGCCGCGAAGCCCCGACAGCGTGACCGCGACGTCGCTGACCGGCACCTGCCAGCGGCCGACGAGCGGGTCGCGGCTGATGAGCCCGCCGACGCTGCGATCGCCGATCGTGACGAGGAAACCCTTGTCCGCGACCGCCGGCAGCCGCAGCAGGCGCTCGAGCGCCTCTCCAATCGGCACGCGGGAACCGTCGAAGCCGTCGCCGCCCGGCGCGCGCCGGCGCGCGTCGCGCCGCAGGCGCGGTGGCCGCCCGAGCAGCGCCTCGACCGGCATGTCGACCGCGGCCACGCCACTCGCCGGGTGCGTCACGACCAGCCGGCCGTCCCCGGTGGCCTCGCCAATGACCGCGACCGGGCAGCGCTCCCTCCGGCACAGCGCCAGGAACCCGTCGAGCCCGCCACGGTCCAGGGCGAGCACGTAGCGCTCCTGCGCCTCGTTGCACCAGATCTCGAGCGGCGACATGCCGGGCTCGTCGCTCGGCACGCGCGCGAGATCGACGCACCCGCCACCGCCACCGGCCGCGACAACCTCCGGGACCGCGTTCGACAGCCCGCCCGCGCCGACGTCGTGGATGAGCAGGATCGGGTTGGCGTCCCCCATGGCCCAGCAGCCGTCGATCACCTCCTGCGCGCGGCGCTGCATCTCCGGGTTGCCGCGCTGCACGGAGGCAAAATCGAGCTCTTCGCTGCCGGCGCCGCTGCCCTGCGAGGATGCCGCGCCGCCGCCGAGCCCGATCAGCATCGCTGGCCCGCCGAGCAGCACGAGCGGCGCGCCGGGCGGCACCGGCCGCTTGGCGACGTGCGGGCGCCGCACGTTGCCGAGGCCGCCCGCGATCATGATCGGCTTGTGGTAGCCGCGTACGACGCCCGCCACGACCTGCTCGTAGGTGCGGAAGTAGCCGAGGATGCCGGGCCGGCCGAACTCGTTGTTGAAGGCCGCCGCGCCGATCGGGCCCTCGAGCATGATCGAGAGCGCGGATGCGATCCGCGACGGGCGCCCATGGTCGGCCTCCCACGGCTGCTCGAATCCGGGGATGCGCAGGTTCGACACCGCGAATCCCGTCAGTCCGGCCTTCGGCTTCGCGCCGCGCCCGGTCGCGCCCTCGTCGCGGATCTCGCCGCCTGAGCCCGTGGCCGCGCCCGGGAATGGCGAGATCGCGGTCGGGTGATTGTGCGTCTCGACCTTGACGAGGATGTCCACCGGCTCCTCGTGCCAGGCGTACTCGCGGGCGCCGGCCGACGGGAAGAAGCGCGCGCCGTGCGGCCCCTCGAGCACCGCGGCGTTGTCGCTGTACGCGGACAGCACGCCGGCCGGATGGCGCTCATGCGTGTGCCGGATCATGCCGAACAGCGAGCGCGGCGCGGCGGCGCCGTCCACGGTCCACTCCGCATTGAAGATCTTGTGCCGGCAATGCTCGCTGTTGGCCTGAGCGAACATCATGACCTCGACGTCCGTCGGATCGCGGCCGAGGCGCGCGAACACGCCGGCGAGGTACTCGATCTCCGGGTCGTTGAGCGCGAGCCCCATGCCGGCATTCGCCCGCGCGAGCGCCTCGAGCGGCGCGCCCCCGAGCTCGATGCGGCCGAGCGGCCGCGGCGCGTGCGCCTCGAACAGCTGCGGGAGCTCGCGCTCCTGCGTAAGCACCGATTCGGTCATGCGGTCGTGCACGAGCGGGGCGAGCGCCGCCAGCCGCGCGGGCGGGAGCGCCGCGCGCGCATGGATGCGGAATGCGCGGCCACGCTCGATGCGCCGCACCGGCGCGAGGCCGCAGACGTGCGCGATGTCGGTCGCCTTCGAGGACCACGGCGAGGTCGTGCCGGGCCGCGGTACGGCGAGCAGCAGCTGTCCAGTCGCCGTCTCCCGTGCGCCGGCGCGGGCATCCAGCAGGCGCGCGAGCGTCTGCGACTCCGCGCCCGTGAGCGGCCGCTCCGTGTCCACCACGTGCAGCCACCGCACGTCGAACGCCGTGACCGACGGCTCGATGGCCCGCATCGCCGCGAGCAGCCTGTCGATCCTGAATGGGGAGAGTGCGGGTGCGCCGTCGAACAGCAGCACGAAGGTCAGCGCTTCACGCCCGGGTCGTTGCCGGCCGGATACAGGGTGACCGGGAACTGGGCGACGTTGCCGCCTTCGAGGGCGCTGATCTTGCTGACGCCCTGCTTGCGGACCTCGTCGATGCGGATGACGGAATGCAGCGGCAGGTAGCTGCGCTTCACGCCGGCGAACTCGGACTTGATGCGCTCCTCGCCGGGATCGAGCACCACCGTGCTGCGTTCGCCGAACACGAGCTCCTCGACCTCGACGAAGCCGAGCAGGCCGCCGTGGCTGACCTTGCGGGCGTAGATCTCGTACACCTTGCCCTGGTTGGCGAAGACGATCCTGAAAATGTGACTGGCGGCCATGATCCGGGTGGGGGTCGTCCTGGCGTGGCCGCGCTATTATAGCCGTCCCACCACGCCCGGGGCGGAAGTCGCCGCGGGCCCGCGCAACGCCGGGGTCTTGCGATGGCGCTCAGGCTGAAGATCGTCAGCGACAACGCGGCAGCGGCCGGCGAGCACGCGCGCTGGACCTTCGGGGTGAACGGCGGCCGCATCGGCCGCAACGAGTCGAACGACTGGGTGCTGCGCGACCCCGACCGCTACGTCTCCGGGCGCCATGCCGAGATCGAGCATCGTGCCGGAACCTGGTGGCTGCGCGACACGAGCACGAACGGCACCTTCGTCAATGACTCGGAGGAGGCGCTCGGCCACGACCGGCCGCACAAGCTCGCGAACGGCGACCGGATCCGCATCGGCGAGTACGAGATCGAGGTCGAGATCTCGGGCAGCAACGACTTCCTCGTGCAGGACACCGGCGCCGTCAGCGCGGCGGACCTGAAGCAGTCATTCGAGGCGCGGAATTTCATGGCCACGCGCCGCATCGTGCGCGAGACGCCGCCCCGCCCGGCGCCTGCCGCCGCGCCCGCCGCGCCGGTTGCACCGGCGGCACCGGTGGCTTCGGCCCGCGCGCGGGAGGAGCAGGAACTGTGGCCCGGCCTCGCCGCGTTCTGCAAGGGCGCGGGCATCGACCCGCGCGCGCTGCCGCCGGAGGTGCGCGCGAGCGCGCTCGCGCAGGCGGGACAGCTGTTGCGCGAGACGCTCGTGGGATTCTCGGAGCTGGCGCGCACGCGCGCCGACTTCGCGGGCGAGTTCAACATCGCCTCCGGGGCGCGGCGCCGCGACGCGACGAGCCCGCTGCTGCAGCTCGCGGCAGTCGAGCAGATCCTCGAGCTGTTGCTCGCGGGACGCGGCCCGGGCGATTCGCGCGCGATCGACGAGATCCGTTCGCAGTTCGCGCGCGCGCGCCACCATGAGATCGCGATCGCCGCGGCCATGCGCGAGGCGGTATCGGCGCTGATGCAGAAGCTCGATCCGGACGAGCTCGAGCAGCAGCTCGGCCGCCGCGCGGCCGGCGCCGCGCCCGACCTGCGGGCGCGCCTGTGGGAGCGCTACCGCGAGCTGTTCCGCGCGACCGCCGAGGCGGGCGACGCCGGGCTGCCGGCGGCTTTCCTGGCCGCCTTCGCGCGCGCCTACGAATCGGTCACGGCCGGAGGCAGCGCGCGCCGCGAGGAATAAGTCGCTGGCGGAGAGGGTGGGATT
>DATBLN010000009.1:0-4952 GCA_036555345.1 Steroidobacteraceae bacterium | reverse complement strand
TCGGCCGTGCTCGCGGCCTTCCTCCTTCCCAGCCTGGTTGCGTTCGTGCGTCGCCGCGCCGCGCGGCGGCGGCGCGAGCGCGAGCGCCCGGGAAGCGGCGACCCATAAGCTATACTCGGCGGCTGGAAACAGCGCGGGGGCCGCGTTTCCGGCCGGTTCCAGATGCGAAAGTGGCGGAATTGGCAGACGCGCCGGATTTAGGTTCCGGTGGGGCAACCCGTGAGAGTTCGAGTCTCTCCTTTCGCACCATGAGGTGAATGGACAGATGATGGTTTCAGTCGAGACGCTGGCGGGCCTGGAGCGGCGCATGCAGGTGTCCGTGCCGGCGACCCGCGTCAGGCAGCAGGTGGACGCGCGGCTGCTGAAGGTCAGCCGCACCGCGCGCATCAAGGGCTTTCGTCCGGGCAAGGCGCCGATTCATGTCGTGCGCAGGCACTATGGCCTGCAGGTGCGCGAGGAGGTCGTGTCCGACCTGATCCGCGAGACCTTCGCCGAGGCGCTGCGCCGGGAAAGACTCTTGCCGGCCGGCGGGCCCCGGATCGAGCCGCAGAAATCCGGCGAGCCGGATGACCTGCGCTACGTCGCGACATTCGAGGTCTACCCGCAGTTCGAACTGAAAGACGTCGCCGCGCTGCGGATCGTCCGGCCGAGCGCCGCGGTCACCGAAGGCGACGTGGACGCGATGATCGAGAGCCTGCGCGCGCAAAAGCCCGAGTGGACGGCGGTCGGGCGCGGCTGCCAGGAACGTGACCGCGTCACCCTCGACTTCGAGGGCCGCATCGACGGCGAGTCCTTCGAAGGCGGCAATGGTGAGAACTTCACCGTCGTGCTCGGCGCCGGCCGGCTGCTCCCGGACTTCGAGGCGGGCATCCAGGGCGCGGCGGCAGGCGAGACCCGGGATTTCGAAGTGCGCTTCCCGGATCCGTATCAGGCGCGGGCGCTTGCCGGCAGGACCGCGCGCTTCTCCGCGACCATCCGCAAGGTCGAGGAGGGCCGCCTGCCGGAGGTGGATGAGAAGTTCTGCGAGGCTTTCGGCGTCACCGAGGGTGGCGTGGAGTCGCTGCGGGCCGAGGTGCGTGCGAACATGGAGCGCGAACTTGCCCAGGCGATCCAGGCGCGCATGAAGGGCCAGGTCATGGAGCAGCTGCTCGCGGCCAACCCGATCGCCGTGCCGAAGTCGCTCGTCGAGGCCGAAATCCGCGACATGCAGATGGACATGCTGCGGCGCATGGGCGCCCGCGACGCCCGCCAGCTGCCGCCGCGCGAGCCGTTCGAGCAGGCCGCGCGCCGCCGCGTGGCGCTCGGGCTCATCCTGAACGAAGTGGTCCGCCAGGCCGGCATCCAGCCGGATGCGACGCAGGTCCAGTCGCGGCTGGACGAAATCGTGGAGGGCTTCGCGGATCCGGACGAGGCGCGCCGCCAGTATGTGCAGAACGAGGCCGCGACGCGGCAGCTGCAGATGTCCGTGCTGGAGGACCAGGCCGTCGCCTGGTTGATCGGACGGGCGCAGGTCACGGACGAGCCGGGGACGTTCAAGGCGATCATGAACTTCGGCGCCGAGGCGGCGTCCGAGGGATGAGGTGACACGGTGAGCGCCAAGCACGAGACGCGGGCTTTGAACCTGGTGCCGATGGTGGTCGAGCAGACCGCCCGCGGCGAACGGGCCTACGACATCTATTCGCGCCTGCTCAAGGAGCGCGTGGTGTTCATCGTGGGCGAGGTCGAGGACCAGATGGCGAACCTCATCGTCGCCCAGCTGCTGTTCCTCGAGTCCGAGAACCCGGACAAGGACATCCACCTCTACATCAACTCACCGGGCGGCGCGGTCACCGCCGGGCTCGCGATCTACGACACCATGCAATTCATCAAGCCGGACATCAGCACGATCTGCGTCGGGCAGGCGGCGTCCATGGGCGCGGTGCTGCTCGCGGCCGGCGCCAAGGGCAAGCGCCATGCGCTGCCGCACTCGCGCATCATGGTCCACCAGCCGCTCGGCGGTTTCCACGGCCAGGCGACCGACGTCGAGATCCACGCGCGCGAGATCCTGGATGCCCGCGACCGGCTCAACCAGATCCTGTCGCGGCACACCGGCCAGCCGATCGACACGATCCGCAAGGACACGGACCGCGACAATTTCATGAGCGGCGAGCAGGCGCGCGATTACGGCATCGTCGACGGGGTCCTCGCCAGGCGCGGCGAGCTGCCGCACACGGCCGGCGGTTGAGTGAGACTCCGCTCAAGGTAGTTCGGGCAAGCACCTGACCTGACAAGGAATTTACCGGCCGGAACCGGCGTGCTATAAGACGGCTGCCGGCATCCCGGCCAACGAGGGCGAGGCATGGTGGACGACACGCGGGGCAAGCACGACGACGGCAAGCTGCTGTACTGCTCGTTCTGCGGCAAGAGCCAGCACGAGGTCCGCAAGCTGATCGCCGGCCCGTCGGTCTTCGTCTGCGACGAGTGCGTCGAGCTCTGCAACGACATCATCCGCGAGGAGCTCGAGGAGAAGCAGGAACGGTCGCGCGACCGCCTGCCGAAGCCGCACGAGATCCGCAAGGTCCTGGACGAGTACGTGATCGGCCAGGACCGCGCCAAGAAGATCCTGGCGGTCGCGGTCTACAACCACTACAAGCGGCTGCAGTCCCGGCCGGGCGACAAGCGTCACCGTGCCGAAAAGGACGAGGTCGAGCTCGCCAAGAGCAACATCCTGCTGATCGGCCCGACCGGCTGCGGCAAGACGCTGCTCGCGGAGACGCTCGCGCGGCTGTTGAACGTGCCATTCACGATCGCAGATGCGACCACGCTGACCGAGGCGGGCTACGTCGGCGAGGACGTCGAGAACATCATCCAGAAGCTCCTGCAGAAGTGCGACTACGACGTCGAGAAGGCCCAGACCGGCATCGTCTACATCGACGAGATCGACAAGATCTCGCGCAAGTCCGACAACCCGTCCATCACCCGCGACGTCTCGGGCGAGGGCGTGCAGCAGGCGCTCCTGAAGCTGATCGAGGGCACCATCGCCTCGGTGCCGCCACAGGGCGGCCGCAAGCACCCGCAGCAGGAATTCCTGCAGGTGGACACGACCAACATCCTGTTCATCTGCGGCGGCGCCTTCGCCGGCCTCGAGAAGATCATCGAGAAGCGCAGCTCCCGCGGCGGCATCGGCTTCGCCGCCGAGGTGCGTGCGCCGTCGGAGCGCCCGCAGGGGGCCGACCTCTTCAAGGACGTCGAGCCCGAGGACCTGATCAAGTTCGGCCTGATCCCCGAGTTCGTGGGCCGCCTCCCCGTGGTCGCGACGCTCGAGGAGCTCGACGAGGACGCCCTGGTCACGATCCTGACGCAGCCGCGCAACGCCCTTTCCAAGCAGTACGCGCGACTGTTCGAGATGGAGGGCGTGGAACTCGAGCTGCGGGAGGACGGCCTGAGGGCGGTCGCCCGCAAGGCCATGGAGCGCAAGACCGGCGCCCGCGGCCTGCGCACCATCCTCGAAAACGTGCTGCTCGACATCATGTACGACCTGCCGTCGCTCAAGAACGTCGGCAAGGTGGTCTTGGACGAGACCGTGATCCTGGGCGACAGCAAGCCCTACCTGGTCTACCGCAGCGACGAGTCGCAGGTCGCCGCCGCGCCCGAAATCCGCCGCGCCGCGGGCTCCGACGCCCACTGATAAAGGGGACGCGTCCCTTTATCGCGAGAGCGACATGTCAGCTGTGTGCCACAGTTCGCGATAAAGGGACGCGTCCCCTTTATCAGTCTGCGACTTGTGGCGCACCCGCGCCGCCCCCATGACGTATCCTTGCCTGCAATGAGCGCGGGCGCCGCATAGCGCCAGAGGACGACCCGGTGACCGAAGAGACCCAGAAGCCCGCCCGTGAACCCGCCCCGACCCGCGTGCCGGTCCTGCCGCTGCGGGACGTCGTCGTGTACCCCCACATGGTCATCCCGCTGTTCGTGGGCCGCGACAAGTCCATTCTGGCGCTCGACGAGGCCATGCGCCGCGACAAGCAGATCCTGCTGGTCGCCCAGAAGCAGGCCGACGTGGACGACCCCAAGCCGCGCGACCTCTACACCGTCGGGACGGTCGCGACCATCCTGCAGCTCCTGAAGCTTCCCGACGGCACGGTCAAGGTGCTGGTCGAGGGCGTGGCCCGGGCCATGGTCGAGGGCATGGAGGCGGACGCCTATTTCACCGCCGACATGACCCCGCTGCCGGACATCGAGAAGTACGAGGAGCGCGAGATCGACGTGCTGACGCGCTCGGTCGTCTCGCACTTCGAGCAGTACGTCAAGCTGAACAAGAAGGTGCCGCCCGAGATCCTGACCTCGCTCGCGGGCATCGAGCAGCCCGGGCGCCTGGCCGACACGGTCGCCGCCCACATGGCGCTCAAGCTGTCCGAGAAGCAGAAGGTGCTGGAGCTGCAGGACGTGCGCACGCGCCTCGAGCAGGTGCTCTCGCTCATCGAGGGCGAGATGGAGGTGCTGCAGATCGAGAAGAAGATCCGCGGCCGCGTCAAGTCGCAGATGGAGAAGAGCCAGCGCGAGTACTACCTCAACGAGCAGATGAAGGCGATCCAGAAGGAGCTGGGCGACCTCGACGAGGCGCCGAACGAGCTCGGCGAGCTCGAGAAGCGCATCGCCAAGGCCGGCATGCCGAAGGAAGCGCGCGAGAAGGCGAACGCCGAGCTCGGCAAGCTGAAGCTCATGTCGCCGATGTCCGCCGAGGCGACCGTGGTGCGCAACTACATCGACTGGCTCGTCAAGATGCCGTGGAAGAAACGCACCAAGGTGCACCTCGACATCGCCGAGGCGCAGCGCGTGCTCGACGAGGACCACTACGGCCTCGAGAAGGTCAAAGAACGCATCGTCGAGTACCTGGCGGTGCAGCAACGCGTGAAGCGGCTCAAGGGCCCGATCCTCTGCCTGGTCGGCCCGCCCGGCGTCGGCAAGACCTC
>DATBLN010000166.1:0-12842 GCA_036555345.1 Steroidobacteraceae bacterium | reverse complement strand
CTGTTCCGCGCGACCGCCGAGGCGGGCGACGCCGGGCTGCCGGCGGCTTTCCTGGCCGCCTTCGCGCGCGCCTACGAATCGGTCACGGCCGGAGGCAGCGCGCGCCGCGAGGAATAAGTCGCTGGCGGAGAGGGTGGGATTGTGCGCGCTGCGCGCGCCTCGTCGAACCCGGGTGTGCTCGTCCACGCACGCCTGGCCGCCCATTCAGGCTGGCGGGGATGTCTCCCGTGGGCGGATGACCGAGCGAGCGCGTAGGTTCCGGCGGCGCGAGCGAGGTGCATGCGCCCACGGGAGACCTCCCTGCCAGCCTGAATTGGCGGAGAGGGTGGGATTCGAACCCACGAATACCTTGTGGGTATTACTGGAATTCCAGTCCAGCGCCTTCGACCACTCGGCCACCTCTCCGCGGGCGCGAAGCCTACCGGAGCCCCTGGCCTGCGGCAACCGCGCGCCGGTCAGCCGCCCGGCGGCCGCGAGCCGCCGTAGGCGGGCGGATGGTCGAGGCAGCGGCCCGGCTCGCGCGGGCGCCTGGGCGCGGGCAATTCGGGAATGCGCAGCGCATTGCGCGTGTCGGGCGCATCGGCCCCGGCCGGCACCTTGAGCGGAGCCGCGTCGGTGGCCGATTCGTAGGGTTGCGGCTCGTCGCAGCTCCCGTAGGCGTCCGGCAGCAGGCCGCAGCCGGCGCAGAGTCCGCAGGCCACCATCACGGTCCAGGCTCGGTTCATCTTGTTCCTCACTCGGTCACCCCGGCGCGGCGCATCGCCGCCAGCACGCTGTCCCGATGCGCCTCGCCGAGCTCCACGAGCGGCAGGCGGATCCCCGGCCCGATCAGTCCGAGGCGCTGCAGCGCCCACTTGACCGGGATCGGGTTCGGCTCCACGAACAGCGCAGTGTGCAGACCGGCGAGCCTGCCGTCGAGTTCCCGGGCCGTGTCCGCGTCGCCCGCGAGCGCCGCCTCCATCATCTCGTGCATGAGCCGGGGCGCGACGTTGCCGGTCACGGTAATGACGCCCTGGGCGCCCGCTCCCGCCAGCTCGCGGCAGGTCGCGTCGTCCCCGGACAGCAGCAGGAAATCGTCGCCGCAGCGCGCGAGGATCTCGCGGCCCCGATCGATGTTCCCGGTCGCCTCCTTGATGCCGATGATCTGCGGGTGCGCGGCGAGGCGCTCGACGGTCTCCGGCAGCAGGTCGCAGGCGGTGCGCGAGGGGACGTTGTAGAGGATGAGCGGCACGCTGGCGGCGTCCGCGACCACGCTGAAGTGGCGGTACAGGCCCTCCTGTGGCGGCCGGTTGTAATAAGGCGTGACCACCAGCACGCCGTCGACTCCGAGCTCGCAGGCGGCGCGCGTGCGCTCGACCGCCTGGGCGGTCGAGTTGCTGCCGGTGCCGGCGATCACGGGCATGCGTCCGCCCACGCGCTGCACCGCGATCTGCAGCAGTTCCGCGGTCTCGGGTCCCGTCACCGTGGCGGACTCCCCGGTCGTGCCCGCCACGACGATGCCGTCGGTGCCCTGCTTGAGGTGCCAGTCGAGCAGGCGGCCGAAGGCGACGAGGTCCACGTCGCCCGATTCGGTCATCGGCGTCACGAGCGCCACCAGGCTGCCGCGGAACATCGCACCCCCCGGCCGGACGGCCGGCACCGGACGCGGGATCGTACTGGCGCGCGACGCGCGGGCGCAAGCAGGCCCCGCCCGCGATATCCTCCGGCGCCCGATCCCGGTAGACTGCGCGAGGCGCCCGCGCGCCCTGCTGCATGAAACAATTCATCGCAATCTCGGCCATCGGCGGCGATCGCATCGGCCTCGTCCACGATCTCTCCAGGGTGGTCGCCGACTGCGGCGGCAGCATCAGCGAGAGCCGCATGACCGCGCTCGGCAACGAATTCGCGATGCTGCTGCTGGTCGCCGGCAACTGGCATTCCATCGCGCGCATCGAGACCGAGCTCGCGAAGCTCGCCGAGTCCTCCGCCATGACGATCCAGGTGCGCCGCACCGCGGAACGCCCCGCGCGCGAGGACATGGCGCCGTATTCGGTGGACGTGGTCTGCATCGACCAGGCCGGGATCGTCTCCGGCCTGTCGGGGTTCTTCGCCGCGCGCGGCATCGACATCGGCGAGCTGTCGACGCGCGGCTACGCCGCGGCGCACACCGGCGCGCAGATGTTCTCCGTGTACATGGTCGTGAATGTCCCGGCCCGCATCCACGTGGGCGCGCTGCGCGAGGAGTTCATGGACTTCTGCGACGAGATGAACCTCGACGCGATCCTCGAGCCGGTGAAGAACTGAGCGGGGGCGCGGGCGCATGGGTGGCATGGCGGTCGGCGGCAAGGTCCCGGAGTTCGCGGTGGCGACGACCGCGGGCGAGTTCCGCCTGCGAGCGCGTCCCGAGGGGAACCTGGTCGTCTACTTCTACCCGCGCGACAACACGCCGGGCTGCACCACCGAGGGCAGCGACTTCCGCGACCTCGCGCCGCAGTTCCGCCGGGCCCGGACCGCAATCCTCGGCATCTCGACCGACTCGCTGGAGTCGCACGGGCGCTTCCGCGCGAAGCTGAAACTCCCGTTCGAGCTGGGCTCCGACCCGGACCACGAGGTCGCGTCGCTGTTCGGCGCGTGGAAACAGAAGAACCTGTACGGAAGGAAGATGATGGGCATCGAGCGCAGCACGTTCCTGATCGACTCGAAGGGCATCCTGCGGCGGGAATGGCGCAAGGTCCGCGTGGCCGGGCACGCGGAGGAAGTCCTCGCCGCGGCGCGCGGCCTCTGATCCCGCGACGATGAAGGGCCGAGCCGCCAAGGGGTCCCGGCGCGCGTTCGTGCTCGACACGAACGTGCTGATGCACGACCCGGCCGCGATCTTCCGCTTCGAGGAGCACGACATCTATCTGCCGATGGGCGTGCTCGAGGAGCTCGACGGCAACAAGAAGGGTCTGTCCGAGTCGGCGCGGAACGCGCGCCAGGTCAGCCGCTTCCTCGACGAGCTGATGGCGAACGCCACCAAGGAGCAGATCGACCGCGGCCTCGAGCTGCCCGCGGGCCGCAGCGGCAACCACGGCAAGAAGCCGCCGACGGGCCGGCTCTATTTCCAGACCCGGCGGCTCGCCGCCGGCCTGCCGGACACCCTGCCGGGCCACGGCATCGACAACGCCCTGCTCGGCTACACGCTGGCGCTGCAGATGGAGAATCCCGCCACGCGCGTCACGCTCGTGTCCAAGGACATCAACCTGCGGATCAAGGCCGCCATCCTCGGCGTGCACGCCGAGGACTACTACAACGACCGCACCATCGAGGACGCCGACCTGCTGTTCACGGGCGTCACCCCGCTGCCTCCGGATTTCTGGGAGACGCACGGCAACCAGATGGAGTCGTGGCAGGAGCAGGCGCGCAGCTTCTACCGCGTGCGCGGCCCGCTGGTGCGCGAGTGGCACGCGAACCTGTTCCTGTACGGCAGCGGCGACGATGCGTTCGAGGCGATCGTGCGCTCGATCGACGGCGACGTCGCGACGCTCGAGGTGACGCAGGACTACCGCGGCGAGCGGCACTCGGTATGGGGCATCACGGCGCGCAACCGCGAGCAGAACCTCGCGCTCAACCTGCTGCTGGACCCGGAGGTCGACTTCGTCACCATCCTCGGCCCCGCGGGCACCGGCAAGACGCTGCTCACGCTCGCGGCGGGACTCGTGCAGACGCTCGAGACCAACCGCTTCAGCGAGATCATCATGACGCGCGTCACCATCCCGCTCGGCGAGGACATCGGCTTCCTGCCCGGCACCGAGGAGGAGAAGATGGAGCCCTGGATGGGCGCGCTGATGGACAACCTGGAGGTGCTGACGCAGAGCCAGGAGGGCGGGAGCTGGGGACGCGCCGCGACCCAGGACCTGCTGCGCCACCGCATCAAGATCCGCTCGCTCAACTTCATGCGCGGCCGCACCTTCCTGAACCGGTACCTGATCCTCGACGAGGCGCAGAACCTGACCTCGAAGCAGATGAAGGCGCTGGTCACGCGCGCCGGCCCCGGCACCAAGCTGATCTGCCTCGGCAACATCGCCCAGATCGACACGCCCTACCTGACCGAGACGACCTCGGGTCTGACCTACGTCGTCAACCGCTTCCGCGGCTGGCGGCATTCCGGGCACGTGACCCTCGTGCGCGGCGAGCGCTCGCGGCTCGCCGACTACGCCTCCGAGGCGCTTTGACGCGGGCCCGCTGAACCATGGACGACGTCCGCGGTCGAACGGGCAGTTCCCCCGGGACCGGGATGATGCGCGCGACCACTCTCATCCTCTCGCTGCTGCTGTGCCTGCGCCCGCCGGCCGCGGCCGCGCAATCGACGCCCGGCGGCGAGCTGCCGGACATCGGCTCCCCGGCGTCCACGACGCTGTCGCTGGTGGACGAGTACCGGATCGGGCTCATGATCGTGCGCGGGCTGCGCGACGCCGGGCAGATCCTCGAGGACCCGGAGGTGACCGAGTACCTCCAGACGCTCGGCATGCGCCTTGCGAGCCACGCGCACGAGGGCGCCCATCGCTTCACCTTTTTCGCGGTCAAGGACGCCGGCATCAACGCGTTCGCGCTGCCCGGCGGGTTCATCGGCGTCAATGCCGGCCTCGTGACCGCGACCCGCAGCGAAGCCGAGCTCGCGGGCGTGCTGGCGCACGAGATCGCGCACGTGACCCAGCGCCACATCGCCCGCTCGGTGCAGAACGCCGGGAGGGCGAATCTCGCCTCGGCGGCGGCGGTGCTGGCCGCGATCCTGATCGGCGCGACCACCGGCATGCCCAGCGACGCCCTGCTCGGCACCATGACCGCGGCACAGGGGCTCGCGCAGCAGCAGCAGATCAACTTCACACGCGCCAACGAGAGCGAGGCCGACCGTGTCGGCATCGGCATCCTCGGGGCCGCCGGCTTCGACCCGGTCGCGATGCCGGAATTCTTCTGGACCATGCAGCAGCGCACCGGCAGCGCCGGACGCAACATCCCGGACCTGCTGCGGACCCACCCGGTCACGACCGAACGCATCGCGGAGACGCGGGACCGGGCGAACCGCATGGAGCGGCCACGGACGCCGGACAGCACGAGCTACGCGCTGATCCGCGAGCGGCTCGCGGTTGCGTCGCTGCCACCGGAAGCCGCGTTCCGCGGCCTCTACGCCCGTGCCGGGGGCGCGGACCTGCCGTCCACCGACGGCGAGCAATATGGCCGCGCGCTCGCGCTGCTGCGCGCGGACGCCCCACTCGAGTCCATCCCGCTGCTGCAGGGGCTGCTGGAGCGGCGGCCCGACGTGACGCTCTACCACACCGCGCTCGGCGAGGCCGAACTCGCCGCCGGCCACGTGGACGGCGCGCTGCGCACGCTGGAAAACGCCATGAAGCTCTTCCCGCGCAGCGTGCCCGTGACCATGCGCTATGCCGAGGCCCTGGTCCGCGACGGCGATGCGAAGCGCGCCCACGTCGTGCTCCTCGACCTCTTCAACAACGTCCCGCCGACGCCCGAGCAGGCGCGCTACACGGCCTTCGCCGCCAATGCCGCCGGCGACGTCGCCGACGCCTACTACTACATGTCCGAGTACCACGTCATCAGCGGCGATCTGGTGCTCGCGATCGACCAGTTGCGCCTCGCACAGGCGGTGCCGGGGCTCAACGACGTGCAGCGCGAGCGCTTCGACGCGCGCATCCTCGAGCTGCAGGAGTACCTGCCGAAGGGCAGGCGCGCGCAGGAACTGCCCGCGCCGTCGAATCCGCAGCCGGATGGAGGCAACGCGCGGTAGAATCGCCTGCGTCGCGGGCAGGGAGCCGGAAGACATGCCGACCATCCTCCGCGCCGGCCTCGCGCCCGCGCTGACGCTGATCCTTGCGGGTTGCGCCACCACGGGCGCGCCGACGCCCGGCGACCCGCTGGAGCGGTGGAACCGGGGCGTGCAGCGGGTGAACGACGCGCTCGACCGGGCCGTGCTTCGACCGGTCGCGGTCCGCTACCAGCGCCACGTGCCGCGCGCGTTGCGCACCGGCATCGGCAACGTGCTCTCGCACCTCGCCTTCCCGACCACGATCGCGAACGACCTGCTGCAGGGCAAGCTCAAGGCGACGGCGCAGGACATCGGCCGCTTTGCGCTCAATTCGACGCTGGGCCTCGGCGGTCTGCTGGATCCCGCGTCGGACGCCGGCCTGCCGCGAAACGACGAGGACTTCGGCCAGACGCTCGGCCGCTGGGGCGCGCCACCGGGGCCCTACCTCGTGCTGCCGCTGCTCGGGCCGTCGACGCTGCGCGACGCGCCCGCGATGGCGGCCGATGCGCAGGCCGACCTGCGCGTGCAGCTCGAAATCCGGGACGAGGAGCGCGCCGCCCTCGGCGCCCTGTACGTGCTCGACCGGCGCGCGGCGCTCCTCGCCGCGGACCCGGCCATCGACGCGGCCTTCGACCGCTACGCGTTCATCCGCGACGCCTGGCTGCAGCGGCGCGAGTACCAGGTGCGGGACGGCGATGTGCCCGAGGAGCCGCCACTGGAGGATTTCGAGGACCTCGAGGGGCCCGCGGAGCCCGCTGCGCCCGCGGAACCGGTGGATCAGCCCGTGCCCGGCGGCTCGAGCAGGCCGTCGACCTCGCTGATGCCGGCGAGCGCGGCGAGCGCCGCCGGCGCATTGCGGTAGCGCAGCGAGCGCCCGCCGCCGCGCGCGCACACCGACCACTCGAGCAGCAGCGCAAGTCCCGCGCTGTCCACGCGCCCGACGCCCGCGAGGTCCACCTCCGCCTGCGCGAGGGCGCCGAAGGCGGCGTCGCCCGCGCCGAGGAGCGCCGGCACCGTCCCGAACACGAGGTCGCCCGACAGCGCGAAGCGCCCGCCGCCCAGGTCGCGCAGTGCCGCCGCGCCCATGCGCTCAGCCGGCGCCCGCCGACGCGCGGGCCTGGTTCTCGCGCTCGAGGCGCAGGATGACGGCGTCGAGCCCGCGCTGGTCCACCTCGGCGCCGACGTCGTTCCTGAAGTTGCGCACGTAGGAAATGCCCTCGATCGTCACGTCCCAGGCTTTCCAGCCGGCGGGCGTCGCGCGCAGCGTGTAATTGACCGGCACGCGCGTGCCATCGCTGCGCTTGACCTCGGTGCGGACGGTCGCCTGCCCGCTCGCGAGGTCGCCACGGAACGGCAGCACGGCGAGGCGGTCCGCGGTGAAGTCCGCGAGCGCCGCCCCGTAATTGCGCAGCAGCGACTGGTAGAAGGCGTCGATGAAGCGCTGGCGCTGCGCGGCGGTGGCGCCGCGCCAGTGCCGGCCGAGCACGAGCCGCGCCGAGTAATCGGTGTCGAAGTGCGGGAGCAGGTGCTCGTCCACGAGCTGCTGCACGCGCTTCGGGTCCTTGCGCACGGCCTCGCGGTCGGCGTCGAGCGCCTGCAGCAGCTGCCGCGCCGCCGACTCGATCAGCTCCTGCGGCGCCTGCCCGGGCACCGGCTCCGCCGCGGCGGCGAGCGCGGCGGCGCACAGCAACGCGGCGGCGCCCAGGCGGGCGAGCATCGGCGTCATGGCGCGGGTTCCTCCTGCGGCGCGGCTGGCGGCTGCTCGGACGCCTTCGAGAACAGGAACTTGCTGATCAGGTTCTCGAGCACGATCGCCGACTGCGTGAACTGGATCTGATCGCCGTCGGCGAGGAAAGTTTCCGAGCTGCCAGGGCCGATGCCGACGTACTGCCCGCCGAGCAGGCCGGCCGTCAGGATGCCCGCATCGCTGTCGTCCGGAATGCGGTCGAAGCCCCGGTCGACGCGCATCGTCACGCGCGCGCGGTATTCGCTGAAGTCGTAGTCGATGGCCTCGACGCGACCGATCGTCACGCCCGACATCGACACCGGCGCGCCGGGCTTGAGCCCGCCCACCTGCTCGAACGAGGCGACCAGGCGGTAGCCGTCGTCGCCGAGCCCGAATTGCCGGTTGGTGATCTGCGTGACCAGGAAGAAGAGCGCGGCGAATCCGAGCAGCACGAACAGCCCGGTTCCCAGCTCGATGGCGCGCGTCTGGCGCATGGCGAGACTCCTTACAGCATGACCGCGGTGAGCATGTAGTCGAGCAGCAGCACGAGCACCGACGAGATCACGACGGTGCGCGTCGTCGCGCGGCCCACGCCCTCGGCGGTCGGGACGGAATGATAGCCCTCGTACACGGCGACGAGGCCGCAGGCGACGCCGAACACGCCGCTCTTGACGACGCCTTCCATCACGTCGTCCACCTCGACGGCGCCCCGCATCTGTGACCAGAACTGGCCGGCGTCCACGCCCATCAGCTGCACGCCGATGAGCTGCGCGCCGAAAAGGCCGATGAGGCTGAAGACCGCGGCCAGCAGCGGCATCGAGATGACGCAGCCGAGGAACCGCGGCAGCACGACGCGCCGCACCGGGTCCACGGCCATCATCTCCATCGCCGCCAGCTGGTCGGTCGCGCGCATGAGCCCGAGTTCCGAGGCGAGCGCCGTACCGGCGCGCCCGGCGAACAGCAGCGCCGTCACCACCGGCCCGAGCTCCTTGAGCAGCCCGAGCGCGACCGCCGTGCCGAGCGATTCCTCCGAGCCGAAGCGCTCGAGCAGGTCGAAGCCCTGCAGCCCGAGCACCATGCCGACGAAGAGGCCGGACAGCATGATGATCACGAGCGAGAGCGCCCCGGCATTGTGGACCTGCTGCACCACGAGCCCGAAGCGCGCGAGCGCGGGCGGCGCACCCGCGACGAGGCGCGCGAAGAAGAGCGCGTAGGAGCCGAGCGTCACGAGCGCCGTGCGCAGGCTCGACAGCAGTTCGCGTGGCAGCGCCGTCAGCATTCAGCGCGACTCCGCGACCTGCTCGAGGTAGGGCGGCGCCGGGTAATGGAACGGCACGGGGCCGTCCGGCAGGCCATGCATGAACTGCCTCACGTCCTCGCGGGAGCTTTCCGAGAGCGCGGACGGCGCGCCGGAGGCCACGACGCGCCCGCCGGAGATCAGGTAGCAGGCGTCGGCCACCGCCGTGATCTCGCGCACGTCGTGCGAGACGACGATGCTCGTGAGCCCGAGCGCGTCGTTGAGGCGGCGGATCAGGCGCAGCACCATGCCCATCGAGATCGGGTCGAGTCCGACGAAGGGCTCGTCGTAGATCAGGAGCTCGGGATCCATGACGATCGCGCGCGCGAGCGCGACGCGCCGCGCCATGCCGCCCGAGAGCTCGGCGGGCATCAGCCGCCAGGCGCCGCGCAGGCCGACCGCCTGCAGCTTGGCGAGCACGACGTGGCGCAGCAGCCGCTCGGGCAGGCGCGTGTGCTCGCGCAGCGGGAAGGCCACGTTCTCGTAGACGTCGAGGTCGGTGAGCAGCGCGCCGTTCTGGAACAGCATGCCCATGCGCCGGCGCATGGCGTAGATGGCGGCGCGATCGAGGCGCGACACGTCCTGCCCCTCGACCTCGACGAGCCCCGCGTCCGCGCGCAGCTGGCCGGTGATGAGGCGCAGGAGCGTCGTCTTGCCGGTGCCGCTCGGCCCCATCACGGCCGTCACCGAGCCGCGCCGGATGTCGAGGTCGACGCCCTCGAAGATCGGCCGCGCATTGACCGCGAAGTGCGCCCCGCGCACGCGCACGACGCAATCGTCCGCGCGGGCGGACGGCTGGCGCGGCATCAGGTCCACCGTGGGTGCGGGCGCGGCCTCAGGCCGCGGCCTGCTCCATGGCGGCTTCATAGCTGCCGCTGCGGGCGAGCCCGTTCAGGCGCGCGCGCCGCAGGAAGGCGCGCTGGGCGGCGGCGACATTGCCGGCCTCGCCCTTCCAGACGTCGAGCGTGCTCTGCTGCAGCGCGCGACCGTAGCTGAAGGACAGCTGCCAGGGCAGGTCCCGGAGCCGGTTCATCAGCGACAGGTGCAGCGTCGCCTCGGCCTCGCTCTGGCCGCCCGAGAGGAAGGCGATGCCCGGCACCGCCGCCGGCACGCGCCGCCGCAGGCAACGCACGGTCGCTTCCGCGACCTGCCCGGGCTTCGCCTGCGCCGGGCATTTCTTGCCGGCGATCACCATGTTGGGCTTCAGCACCATGCCCTCGAGCCGCACGCGCTGCCGGAACAGCGCGCCGAAGACCACGTCGAGTGTCGCGTCGGTGACCTCCTCGCAGCGCTCGATCGTGTGGTCGCCGTCCATCAACACTTCCGGCTCGACGATCGGCACGATCGAGGCCTCCTGGCAGAGGGCGGCATAGCGCGCGAGCGCGTGCGCATTGGCCTCGAGGCAGGCGCCGGTCGGGATGCCCGCGCCGACGTCGATGACCGCCCGCCACTTGGCGAAGCGCGCGCCGAGCGCGCGGTACTCGGCGAGCCGCTCGCGCAGCCCGTCGAGGCCCTCGGTCACGGTCTCGCCGGGGAAGCCGGCCATCGGCTTCGCGCCCGCGTCCACCTTGATGCCGGGCAGGATGCCGCGCGCGGCGAGCACCTCCGGGAACGGGCGCCCGTCCGCGGCCTTCTGGCGCAGGGTCTCGTCGTAGAGGATCACGCCCGAGATGTGCTTCTCGGCGTCCGGCGCGGTGAACAGGAGCTCGCGGTAGGCCCGGCGCGCCTCGAAGGTCGATTCGAGCCGGATCTTGTCGAAGCGCTTCTTGATCGTGCCGGTCGATTCGTCCGCCGCGAGGATCCCCTTGCCGGGCGCCACCATCGCGGCCGCGTTCTGGTCCAGTTCCTGCGTGTTCATCGCGAGCGTTTCCTCCGGGAATGCTGCCGAGCGGCCGGGTCGCCGCGCCGGGCGCAGCAGGATACCAGAGCGCCCGGTCCCCCTACCCCGGGACGCATAATAGTACTAAAATCGTACTGTTTAATTCCGGGGCCGGGAGCACGCATCCATGCTGCGCATCAGCCGCTTGACCGATTACGCCACGGTGATCCTCGCAAGCCTCGCGGGCGGCGGCCTCGCGAGCGCGCCGGACATCGCGGAGCGCACGCGCATCGGCCTGCCGACCGTCAGCAAGCTGCTGAAGCAGCTGCAGCACGCCGGGCTCGTGCGCTCGGTGCGCGGCGCCCACGGCGGCTACCAGCTCACGCGCCGGACGACGGAGATCAATGCCGCCGACATCATCGACGCGGTCGAGGGCCCGGTCGCCCTCACCGAATGCGCGACCGGCGCGGGCCAGTGCGACATCCAGGCCACCTGCCAGGTCGGGCACGGCTGGCAGCGCATCAGCGTCGCGATCCGCGGCGCCCTGACGGGTGTGAGCCTCGACGAGCTCGTGCGCCGCGACGCCCATTTCGCGCCGCCCGAGTTGCTGCGCGCGCCGGCCGCCCGCTGGCAGCCACTGGTGCGCGGCGACAAGCCGGGACCGGCATGACCACTCCCCCGCAGGACCTCGAGTCGCTGGTCGGGCGCAAGTACCGCCACGGCTTCGTCACGGACATCGAGAGCGACACCGTCGCTCCGGGCCTCGACGAGGACGTCATCCGGCTGATCTCGGCGAAGAAGGGCGAGCCCGCGTTCATGCTCGACTGGCGGCTCAAGGCCTTCCGCCGCTGGGCGCGCATGGTGGAGCCCGCCTGGGCGCAGGTGCGCTACCCGCCGATCGACTTCCAGGCGATCTCGTATTTCTCCTCGCCGAAGCAGCGCGCGGACGCGCCGAAATCGCTCGCCGAGGTGGACCCGAAGCTGCTCGAGACCTACGACAAGCTCGGCGTGCCCCTGCACGAGCGCGCGCGGCTCGCGGGCGTCGCCGTGGATGCCGTCTTCGACAGCGTCTCGGTCGCGACCACGTTCAAGGAGCGCCTGGCGGGGGCCGGCGTCATCTTCTGTCCGTTCTCGGAGGCGGTGCAGAAGCACCCGGAGCTGGTCGAGCGCTACCTCGGGACCGTGGTGCCGGCGGGCGACAACTTCTATGCCGCGCTCAATTCGGCCGTGTTCACCGACGGCTCCTTCGTGTACGTGCCGAAGGGCGTGCGCTGCCCGATGGAGCTCTCGACCTACTTCCGCATCAATGCCGCGAAGACCGGGCAGTTCGAGCGCACGCTGATCATCGCGGACGAGGGCGCGCACGTGTCATATCTCGAAGGTTGTACAGCCCCCATGCGCGACGAGAATCAGCTCCACGCCGCGGTGGTCGAGCTGGTCGCGCTGGACGGCGCCGAGATCAAGTACTCGACCGTGCAGAACTGGTACCCCGGCGACGAGAACGGCGTCGGCGGCATCTACAACTTCGTCACCAAGCGCGGCGATTGCCGCGGCCGCAACTCGAAGATCTCCTGGACCCAGGTGGAGACCGGTTCCGCGATCACCTGGAAGTACCCGAGCTGCATCCTGCGCGGCGACGGCTCGGTGGGCGTGTTCCATTCGGTCGCGCTCGCGAACCACCGCCAGCAGGCCGACACCGGCACCAAGATGATCCACATGGGGAAGAACACGCGCTCGACCATCATCTCGAAGGGCATCTCGGCCGGACATGGCCAGAACGCCTACCGCGGGCTCGTCAAGGTGCTGCCGGGCGCCGACGGCGCGCGCAACTACACGCAATGCGATTCGCTGCTGATGGGCCCGCACTGCGGCGCGCACACCTTCCCCTACGTCGAGGTCCGCAACCCCACTGCCGTCGTCGAGCACGAGGCCACCACCTCGAAGATCTCCGACGACCAGCTCTTCTACTGCCTGCAGCGCGGCATCGGCGCCGAGGACGCGGTCAACATGATCGTCAACGGCTTCTGCCGGCAGGTGTTCAGGGAGCTTCCGATGGAGTTTGCGGTGGAAGCGCAGAACCTGCTGGCGGTCAGTCTCGAAGGAGCGGTCGGATGAGCGACGCCGCCGTGATCCTCGACGTGAAGGACCTCTGCGTCCAGGCCGGCGCGCGGCGGATCCTGGACGGGCTCTCGCTCACCGTGCGCGCGGGCGAGGTGCA
>DATBLN010000159.1:0-4743 GCA_036555345.1 Steroidobacteraceae bacterium | reverse complement strand
AACGTCTTCATCCCCTACCCCGGCGCCTCGGCGCGAGAGGTCGAGTCGCTCGTCACGACGCCCGCCGAGCAGATCGTGTCGGAGATCGAGGGCGTCGAGCACGTCTACTCCGCATCGATGCCCGGCATGTCGGCGCTGACCGTGCGCTTCGAGGTCGGCGAGCCGCGAACCGACGCCATCGTGCGTCTCTACAACGCGTTCTATTCGAACCAGGACTGGCTGCCGGCGGGCGCCGGCGTCGGCATGCCGCTGATCAAGCCGAAGGGGATCGACGACGTGCCGATCGTCGCCGGCACGCTGTGGAGCGAGAACCCGGAAGTCTCGGCCGCGGACCTGCTGCGGCTCGCGCACACCATGGAGACCGAGCTGCAGCGCGTGCCGGGCACGCGCGACATCGAGACGCTCGGCGGGCCCGACCGCGTCGTGCACGTCGTGTTCGACCCGGAACGCCTCGCGGGCTACGGGCTCGCGCTCGACGACCTGCGCCGCGCGCTGTCGTCGGCCAATGCCTCCGCCGATGCCGGGCGCAGCGTGGACCGCAACCGGGAAGTACTGGTGCAGGCAGGCACCTTCCTCATGACTCCCGAGGAGGTCGCCGATCTCGTGGTGGGCGTACGGGACGGCGCGCCCGTCTTCCTGCGCGACGTGGCCACGGTCACCGAGGGCCCGGACCAGCCGGAGCGCTTCGTCACTTTCGGGACCGGCGCGGCGGCCCCCGACAAGGGGATCGCCGCTTCCGGCAGCTTCCCGGCGGTCACGATCGCCGTCTCGAAGAAGCCGGGCGAGAACGCCGTGGACGTCGCGGCCGCGGTCATCGACCGCTTCGGGCAGATGCGCGGGATCCACTTTCCGGACGGGGTGCAGGCCACGGTCACGCGCAACTACGGGGCGACCGCGCAGGACAAGGCGCTGACGCTGATCATGAAGCTGGCGTTTGCGACCGCCTCGGTCGTCGTGCTCGTGCTGTTCACGCTCGGCTGGCGCGAGGCCGTCGTGGTCGGCGCGGCCGTCGTCGTCACCCTCGCCGTCACGCTGTTCGCCTCCTGGGCCTGGGGATTCACGCTCAACCGCGTGTCGCTGTTCGCGCTGATCTTCTCGATCGGCATCCTCGTGGACGATGCGATCGTCGTGGTCGAGAACATCCACCGCCACAGGCAGATGGGCGACCGCAGGCTCGCCGAGGCGATCCCGGCCGCGGTCGACGAGGTCGGCGGTCCGACGATCCTCGCGACCTTCACGGTGATCGCGGCGCTCCTGCCGATGGCGTTCGTGACCGGCCTGATGGGGCCCTACATGCGGCCGATCCCCATCAACGCGTCCACGGGCATGCTGATCTCGCTTGCGGTCGCGTTCGTGTTCACGCCCTGGCTGTACCGGCGGATGTTCCTGCGCGCGGCCGTGGCGCACGCGCCCGCGGACGACGTCGAGGGCCCGCTGCAGCGCCTGTTCACGCGCGTCATGACCCCGTTCCTCCGCGGCGACGAGGGCCGCCGCAACCGCTGGCGGCTGCTCGGCGCGCTGCTCGGGCTGATCGTGCTGTCGGTCGCGCTGGTGGGCTTCCGCGCCGTGATCCTGAAGATGCTGCCTTTCGACAACAAGAGCGAGTTCCAGGTGCTCGTGGACATGCCGGAAGGCACTCCCGTCGAGGAGACGCAGCGCGTGCTGCAGGCGCTCGCGGAATCGGTCGCGGCCGTCCCCGAGGTCACGGACTACCAGACCTACGCCGGCGCCTCCGCGCCGATCAACTTCAACGGCCTCGTGCGCCAGTACTACCTGAGGAGCGCGCCGCACCAGGGCGACATCCAGGTCAACCTGCAGGACAAGCACCTGCGTGACCGCCAGTCGCACGAGATCGCCGCCTCCGTGCGCGAGCCGCTGCAGCGGATCGGCCGGCCGTACGGCGCCAACGTGAAGATCGTCGAGGTGCCGCCGGGTCCCCCGGTCCTGTCGCCGCTCGTGGCCGAGGTGTACGGCCTCGACTACGCACGCCAGCTCGAGGTGGCGCGGCAGGTCCGCAAGGCCTTCGGGCAGGCGCCGGACGTCGTCGACGTGGACGACACGGGCGAGGCCCCGCAGGAGAAGCTGGTCGTCGTCGTGGACCGCTCGCGCGCCGCGCGACTCGGCATCTCGCAGCAGTCCGTGGCCGCGGCCGTCGCCGCCGCGCTCGGCGGCGAGGACATGTCCTGGCTCCACGACGAGCACGCGAAGTTCCCGGTGCCGGTGCGAGTGGAGCTGTCGCCTGGCGACAAGGCGTCACCGGATGCGCTGCGGTCGCTGCGCCTGCGCTCCGCCGGTGGCGCCCTGGTGCCGCTGTCGGAGATCGCCGCGATCCGGCGCACGACGCGCGACCAGACCATCCATCACAAGGACCTGCTGCCCGTCGTCTACGTCACCGGCGACGTCGCCGGCAGGACCGACAGCCCGATGTACGGCCAGCGCGCGATCGCAGCCACGCTCGCGGAAACCCCGATCGACGGCGAGCCGGTGCGGCAGTACCTGACGCGGCAGCCCGGCAATCCCTACGAGTGGAGCCTCAAGTGGGACGGCGAATGGCAGGTCACCTTCGAGACCTTTCGCGACATGGGCGCCGCCTACGCCGCGGGCCTCGTGCTGATCTACCTGCTGGTCGTGGCGCAGTTCCGTTCCTACGGCGTGCCGCTCATCATCATGGCCCCGATCCCGCTCACGATCATCGGCATCCTGCCGGGCCACGCGCTGCTGGGCCAGCAGTTCACGGCGCCCTCGATGATCGGCATGATCGCGCTCGCCGGCATCATCGTGCGCAACTCCATCCTGCTCGTGGACTTCATCCAGCAGGAGGTGCGGGCCGGCAAGCCCCTGCAGGAGGCGACGATCTCGGCCGCCGCCGTGCGGGCCCGCCCGATCGCGCTCACGGCCATCGCCGCGATGCTGGGCGGGTTCTTCATCCTGGACGACCCGATCTTCGGCGGGCTCGCCGCCTCGCTGATCTTCGGCCTGTTCGTCTCGACCGTGCTGACGCTCCTGGTCATTCCGGTCGTCTACTACCACTACCATTGGAGGCGGCAGGCCTCCCGCGGCTGAACGCAACGGAGAATCCACCATGGCATCCCGGAAATCCGGCGCCCCGGCAATCGACATCGGCATCGGCAAAGGCGACCGCGAGAAGATCGTTCGCGGCCTGTCGGAGCTGCTCGCGGACAGCTACACGCTGTACCTCATGACGCACAATTTCCACTGGAACGTCACCGGTCCGCAGTTCAACAGCCTGCACCTGATGTTCATGGAGCAGTACACCGAGCAGTGGAACGCGCTCGACCTGATCGCGGAGCGCATCCGCGCGCTCGGTTTCCCGGCGCCGGGAACCTACCGGGAATTCGCGAGACTGGCCTCCATCACCGAGGTGGAAGGCGTGCCGAAAGCGACCGGCATGATCCGCCACCTGGTCGCGGCGCAGGAGGCCACGGCGCGCACCGCGCGCAAGGTGTTCCCTCTCGCGGAAGCCGCCAATGACCAGCCCACGGCCGACCTGCTGACGCAGCGGCTGGAGGTCCACGAGAAGACCGCCTGGATGCTGCGCAGCCTGCTCGAGGACTGAGCAGGAATGGAGCGGGTGATGGGAATCGAACCCACGTTAGCAGCTTGGGAAGCTGCAGTTCTACCATTGAACTACACCCGCGCGGACTGCGGAGTTTAGGGTCGGCCCCCGGCCGGGACAAGCCGGCCGCATGCTACAGTCGCGGGGCAGCCCAGGAGGTCCCGCCGACCGGCATGGAACACGCCACACCGCTCATCGCGACGATCGTCGGCGGACTCGGGCTCGCGTTCGTCCTGGGAGCGGTGGCCGCGCGGCTGCGGCTGTCCCCCATTGTCGGATACCTGCTCGCCGGGATCGCGGTCGGCCCATTCACGCCCGGATTCGTCGCGGACCAGCAACTCGCCAACGAGCTCGCCGAGATCGGCGTGATCCTCCTGATGTTCGGCGTCGGCATGCACTTCTCGGTGCGCGACCTGCTCTCGGTGCGCGCGATCGCCCTGCCGGGCGCCGTCGTGCAGATCGCCGTCGCGACCGTGCTCGGCGCCCTCCTCGGCCGGTCGCTCGGCTGGGGCTGGGGCGCGGGCATCCTGTTCGGCCTGTCGCTGTCGGTCGCGAGCACGGTGGTACTCCTGCGCGCCCTCGAGGAGCGTGGGCTCGTGACCTCGGAACGCGGGCGCATCGCCGTCGGCTGGCTGATCGTCGAGGACATCGCGATGGTGCTCGCGCTCGTGCTGCTGCCGGCGCTGACGGGCGTGCTGGCAGGCGAGTCCCTGCCGCCCGGCGAAGTCGCGCGCGCCGTTTTCGCGACCGTCGCCAAGGTCGCCGCATTCATGGTCGTCGTGCTCGTCGCGGGGCGCCTGGCCATCCCGCGCATCCTGCAGGCGGTGGCGCAGCATCGCGAGCTGTTCCGCCTCGCCGTCCTCGCGATCGCGCTCGGCATCGCCTTCGGAGCCGCCAAGCTCTTCGGAGTCTCGTTCGCGCTCGGCGCGTTCTTCGCCGGCATGGTGCTGTCGGAGTCGGAGCTCTCGCACCGGGCGGCGGAGGAGTCGCTGCCGCTGCGCGAGGCGTTCGCGGTGCTCTTTTTCGTCTCGGTCGGCATGCTGTTCAACCCGGGCATCGTGCTGCGCGAGCCGCTCGCTCTCGCCGGCGCGCTGGCGATCGTGCTGGTCGGCAAGTCGGTCGCGGCGTTCCTGATCGTGCTGCTGTTCCGCTACCCGGTCGGCATC
>DATBLN010000142.1:0-17662 GCA_036555345.1 Steroidobacteraceae bacterium | reverse complement strand
GCGTCGGCGTCCATCGACTGGCTCCGGAAAAAACTGTGCCCGCTTGCGCGGGCACAGTCTCAGCTCTCGCTGAACCGGCGACGGACGATCTTGCGATCAGCCGGCCGTCGGTTCATCAGGCAAGGGGCTTACTTCTTCTTGGAAGCCTTCTTCTTTGCCTTCTTCTTGGTCGCCATGTTGGATCTCCATGTCGGGTTAATCCGGGGTCCGAGTATATACACGCTTGACGGGATTGCAAGCAAGGGGTAGGCGCGCAGTGCGCGTCATCGCGTCACGACGAATGAGAATCACGCGCGAGACGTTGGATGAAATTCCATTCGTCCGCGCCGACGGGCATCACGGAGAGACGGTTGCCACGTCGCAACAGCGCGAGATGGCGGAGCGCGCCGTTCGCATGCTCGCGCAGCGTCGCGAGCGCGACCGGCCGCGGAAATTTCTCCAGCAGGCGGACTTCGACCTGGTACCAGCGCGGGTTCGCGGGGTCGGCGGCGTCGTCGTAATGGCGGCTCCCGCGGTCGAACTGCGTCGGATCGGGATGGCCCGCGCGCACGACCCCGATGACACCGTAGATGCCGGGCTCGGGGCAGCTCGAGTGGTAGAAAAACGCGCGGTCCCCGGCGGCGAACTCGTCGCGCAGCAGGTTGCGCGCCTGGTAGTTGCGCACGCCGTCCCAGCCGGCGGCCTGCTGCGGCGCGCGCGCAAGGTGGTCGATGCCGAAAGTCTCCGGCTCCGACTTCAGCAGCCAGTATTTCACCGCGTCTGCGCCGCGCGGCCGTAGATCCCGCGCTCGGTCACGACGCCCCACAGCGGCACGTCGTGGGCCTCCACCGGCAGGCGCGGGACGCGCTGGACCTCGAACGCGAGGCCGAGCAGCCGCGGCCTCTTCCAGGCGCGCCGCAGGCCCAGGAAGGCGAAATGGCGGTCGTACAGCGCGGCACCCATGCCGAGCCGGTGGCCCTCCGCGTCGAAACCGACGAGCGGCACCAGCACGAGGTCGAGCCAGCGCGGCGAGACGGCGCCCGTCGGCGCGGGCCTGCCGTCTTCGGCGAGCGGCATGAACCGCATGCGGCGGTGGCGCAGGCTGGTCACGACCGGGACGTGGATGCGGCAGCCCTGCGCGCGCGCGCGGCGCAGGATGAGCGAGGGATCGATTTCGCCGTCGAAGGGCAGGAACGCCGCGATGCGGGTCCCGGGCCGGGGCAGCCCCAGCTGCGCGAGCGACCGGTCGATCGCACGTGCGGCCACGGCCCGCTCGCGGGCGCCGACGCCGCGGCGCGCGGCGCGCAGGCGCCGGCGCAGGTCCTGCTTGTCTTCACGGGTCATGGGAAGGGAGGAGGCGCCACCCGCAATGCCGTCATGGACCGCTGCTCTCGAACCGGAGCAACAAGTGGAGCAAGCCGCGGCACTTAAGGCTTTCCGCTACGAGGCGGACCTGCACAATGCTGCCGCTGAGCCAGGCTCCTGGGTTTTTCACATTAGGGTCGAGAGTACCCAGGCCCACATCGCACACCGCAGGCGGCGCCAAACCGTCGGGGGCCCGCGCCTGCGCGAGCCGCCATCCGTTCAGTTTCCCAGGTGCTGGCCGCGCACCAGCGCCGACTCGACGCGCTCGCGCATGGCCTTCAGCCGCGCGGCCAGGTCGGTATCGGCTCCTTCGTCGCGGCCCTTCGCCTGGAGCAGTTCGTTGACGATGTTGAGGGCCGCCATCACCGCGATGCGGTCGAGGCCGACCACCTTGCCGCTGTCGCGGATCTCCCGCATCTTGCGGTTGAGGTACTCCGCGGAGTCGAGCAGCGCCGCGCGCTCCTCCATCGGGCAGGCGACGTGGTACTCCTTCTCGAGTATGCGCACGCTCACCCGCGAGAGGTCCGCGCTCACGCGCCGCTCTCCATCGCCTTGAGCCGGCCGATCATCGCCTCGACGCGGGCCCGCACCTGCTCGTTCTTCTGCATGAGCGCGGCACGCTCGGCGGACAGCGTGTCCTGGCGCTGCCGCAGCGCGCGGTTCTCTTCCTTCAGCTGCGCCACGACGCCGACCAGCTCGTCGAGCCGCCGCTCGAGGCGCTTCAGCTCGCGCTCCAGGCCGGGCTTGCCGCTGTCGTCCATGAGCCCATTATGGAACCGCGTCGCGAAGCGGGTCAACGCGGCGACATGTCTGCCAATCGAAGCCGTTTGCTGCTACCGTTCGGCGGTGACACACGGCGAACTGCAGGCTGCGCTCCTGCGCATGCGCGTCGCGGTCGGCGCCTCCGAGGCGCACGGCTGGCTGTGCGGCGCGCTGTGCGTGCGCACGGACTACGGCGCGCCGCGATGGATCGCGGAACTGGCGGAGGATGCCGCCCCCGGGGGAGCTCCCGCGGCGGCCGAGCCCGTGATGGAGGAGCTGCACGAGGAGACGCTGGAATCGCTCCGGTCTCCCGGTTTCGCGTTCACGCCGCTCCTGCCGGGCGAGGAGGCGACGCTCATCGAGCGGGTGGAGTCGCTCGCGGCCTGGTGCTCGGGCTTCCTCTACGGCATCGGGGCCGCCGGCACCGGCACCTCGCTCGCGCGTTACGGCGACGTCGGCGAGATCCTCTCCGACCTCGCCGAGATTTCGCGCGCGGGCGTCGAACCGGGCGGCGAGGACGAGGCCGGCGAGGAGGACTTTGCCGAACTCCTCGAGTTCGTGCGCGCCGGCGCCCAGCTCGCCTGGGATGAGCTCGCGGAACTGCGCGTCGCCCTGCCCGCAGCGACGGCGGTGCACTGAGCAGGCTCATGGGCAAGGACGAGTTCGCGCGCCGGCGGCGTCAGCTCATGCGGATCATGGGCAGGGGCGCGATCGCGATCCTGCCGGCCGCGCCGGTGCGCCTGCGCAACAACGACGTCGAGTATTTCTACCGGCCGGACAGCGACTTCTATTACCTGACCGGGTTCGCGGAGCCGGAGGCGGTGGCCGCGCTGATCCCCGGCCGCCCGCAGGGCGAGTACGTCCTGTTCGTCCGCGACCGCGACCCGGCGCGCGAGGCCTGGGACGGCGCGCGCGCGGGGCCGGAGGGCGCCGTGAGGGATTTCGGGGCGGACGACGCCTTCCCCGTGGGCGACATCGACGAGATCCTGCCGGGGCTGCTCGAGCGCTGCGCGCGCGTCTACTACACGATGGGCGCGCACCCGGAATTCGACAAGCGCGTGATCGGCTGGGTCAACCGGCTGCGCTCGCAGGCGAAGCAGGGCATGCACACGCCGCACGAGTTCGTGGCGCTCGACCATCCGCTGCACGAGATGCGCCTGTTCAAGAGCCGCGCGGAACTCGCGACCATGCGCCGCGCCGCGCAGATCGCCTGCGCGGCGCACCGCCGCGCGCTCGCCGCCGCGGCGCCGGGACGGATGGAGTACGAGGTGATGGCCGAGATCCTGCACGAGTTCCACCGGCGCCGCGCCGACATCTCCTACCACCCGATCGTGGGCAGCGGCCCGAATTCCTGCGTCCTGCACTACCGCGACAACGCGCGGCAGATGAAGGATGGCGAGCTGCTGCTGATCGACGCGGGCTGCGAGTACCAGTACTACGCCTCCGACGTGACCCGCACGCTGCCGGTCGGCGGGCGCTACCGCCCGCGCCAGCGCGCGGTCTACGACGTGGTGCTCGCGGCGAACCACGCCGCAACCGCGAAGGCGCGCGCCGGCAACCACTGGAACGACCCGCACGACGCGGCGGTGCGCGTGATCACGCAGGGCCTGCGCAGCCTCGGACTGCTGAAGGGGAGCCTGCCGCGGCTCATCCGGGACGGCGCGTACCGGAAGTTCTTCATGCACCGGGTCGGGCACTGGCTCGGCATGGACGTGCACGATGTCGGCGAGTACAAGGTGGGCGAGCAGTGGCGGATGCTGGAAGCGGGCATGGTGACGACCATCGAGCCCGGCATCTACGTCGCCCCGGGCACGCCCGGCGTGCGCCGGGAATGGTGGGGCATCGGGGTGCGCCTCGAGGACGATGTCGTCGTCACGACCGGCGCGCCGGAGGTGCTGACCGAGGCGATGCCGAAGGACCCCGATGAGATCGAGCGGCTGATGGCGGCGGCATGAGCGCGGGCGAGCCGATCCGCTGCGACGTCGCCATCGCCGGTGGCGGCATGGTGGGCCTCTCGCTGGCTGCCGCGCTCGCGCCGCTGCCGCTGGACGTCGCCGTGATCGAGCCCGTGGCGCCCGAGGCGGAACTGCAGCCGAGCTTCGACGCGCGCACGACCGCGCTCTCGGCGGGCAGCCGTCGCGTGCTCGAGGGCATCGGCGTCTGGGCGGGAATCGCCGCGGCCGCGACGCCGATCCGCCGCATCCACGTCTCGGAGCGGGGCGCATTCGGCTTCGCCCGCCTGACCGCCGGGGAGCAGGGCGTCGCCGCCCTCGGCTACACGATCGAGAACCGGCTGCTGGGCATGGCGCTGCGCGAGCGCTGCGCCGGGCTTCCGCGATTGAGACTCGTTTCAGCAGGCGCGCGCGCGGTGGAACAGGCGGAAGGCGCCTTGCGCCTCGCGACCGACGGCGGCGACGTGATCGCGCGCCTGGTGGTCGCCGCGGACGGCGCGCAGTCGGCCGTGCGCCGCGCGCTCGGCATCGAAGCCACGAGTTCCGACTACCGCCAGCAGGCCGTGATCGCGCACGTGGACACCGGGCGGTTCCACGACTTCACCGCCTACGAGCGCTTCACGCCCGAGGGCCCGATCGCCGTGCTGCCGATCGGGGAGGGGCGCTCGGCGGTGGTCTGGACGCTGGCGCCGGATGCGGCGCGGCGCGCGCTCGAGATCGACGACGCGGCCTTCCTCGCCGAGCTGCAGGAGGCATTTGGAATGCGTCTCGGCCGCTTCACGCGCGTCGGCCGGCGCCAGGCCTATGCCCTGTCGCTGACGCGCTCGGAGCGGCTCACCGTGGCGCGCGCGGTGGTGCTCGGCAACGCCGCGCAGGGCCTGCACCCGGTCGCCGGGCAGGGCTTCAACCTCGGGCTGCGCGACGTTGCCGCGCTGGCGGAGCTGCTCGCCGAGGAAGTGGCCGCCCATGGCGACGACGCCGATCCGGGCGCCACGGCGCTCCTCGAGCGTTACGTCGCATGGCGGCGGCCGGACCGCGAGGCGGTGATCCGCTTCACCGATTCGCTGGTGCGCGGCTTCGGGATGCCGCTGGCGTCGCTCTCCGCGCTGCGCCGCGCCGGCCTGCTCGCCTTCGATCTGCTGCGTCCCGTGAAGCAGGAATTCGCGCGCCGCACGATGGGGCTCGCTGGACGGCAGCCGCGCCTGGTGCGGGGCCTGCCGCTGGTGTCGCGGGCATGAAGCGCGATTTCGACGTGGTCGTCGTCGGCGGCGCGATGGCGGGCGCCGGCGCGGCGGCGCTCCTGGCCTGCGACGCGCGCACTGCGGGTCTTGGGATCGCGCTGCTCGAGCCCAGGCCCGCGGCGGCCCCGGCGCCCGGCGAGCCGCTCGACCTGCGCGTCTCGGCGCTGTCGCACGCCTCGCGGCAATTGCTGGTCCGGACCGGCGCCTGGGGCGCGGTCGAGGCGCGCGGAGCGGCCTGCTACCAGCGCATGGTGGTCTGGGAGGAGCGTGGCGAGCCCGGCGGCGGCGACGCGCTCGTGTTCGACGCCGCGGAGCTCGGCGAGCCCGACCTCGGCTGCATCGCCGAGAACCGTTCGGTGCAGGCGGCGCTCGCGGAGTCGGCCGTCGCGCATGGCGTCGTGCTGCTGAAGACCGGTCTCGCCTCGCTGACGCCCGCTGCGGATGCGATCCTCGTCGCGACCGCGGACGGACGCGAGTACCGTGCGGGGCTCGTCGTGGGCGCCGACGGCGCGGAGTCCGTCGTTCGCGCCCAGGCCGGCATCGACGTGCGTGCGGTGGATTACGGGCAGCGCGCGGTGGTCGCGCACCTGCGCCCGGAGCGCGCGCACGCCGACACCGCGTACCAGCGCTTCCTCGACACCGGTCCGCTCGCGCTCCTGCCGCTCGTGGACGGGCGCGTGTCGCTCGTCTGGTCCACGACGCCGGAGATGGCCGAGGAACTCGTGCAATGCGACGACGCGCGGTTTTCGGAGGGCGTGACGGCGGCATCGGCCGGGGTGCTCGGCCGACTGGAAGCCACGACCGCGCGCGCCTCATTTCCGCTCAGGCTGCTGCACGCGCGCCGCTTCGCGGCGGACCGCGTGGCCCTCGTCGGCGACGCGGCGCACGCGGTGCATCCGCTCGCCGGGCAGGGCATCAACCTGGCGTTCCTGGACGCGGCGGCGCTCGTGGACGTGCTGGGCGATGCGCTCGCCGCCGGCGACGATCCCGGCGAGCTGCGCGTGCTGCGCCGTTACGAACGCTGGCGCAAGGCGGAGGCGCTGCCTGCGATCGTGCTGCTGGATGGCCTGCAGCGGCTGTTCAGCGGCGGCGACGAGTGGAAATCGCGGCTGCGCCGCGGCGGGCTCGGCCTGGTGCAGTCGGCGCGCCCCGTGAAGCGGCTGCTGATGCAGCGCGCGCTCGGTATCGCCGGTGACGTGCCGGCCTCGGTGCGCCGGCCGCCTTCATGACCTGAGATCGACGTCCTTGGTTTCGCGCAGGAACAGGAGCCCGACGATGCCCGTCATGGCGGCGATCGCGATCGGGTACCAGAGCCCGTAGTAGATGTTGCCCGTGACCACCACCAGCGCGGCCGCCAGGAACGGCAGGAAACCGCCGAACCAGCCGTTGCCGATGTGGTACGGCAGGCTCATGGACGAGTAACGGATCCGCGTCGGGAAGAGCTCCACGAGGAACGCGGCGATCGGGCCATACACCATCGTCACGTAGATCATGAGCAGCGTGAGGAGCGCGACCGTCGCCACGCGGTTGACCCGCGCCGGATCGGCGACGGCCGGATAGCCCGCGGCGTCCAGCGCCGCGCGGTAGGCGTCGGCGTCGAACCCTTCGAGGCGATTCCCGGCGATGGTCGTCACCACGTCGTGTCCGGCCTCGGCCGGCCGCTGCTCGTAGCTGACGCCCGCCTTGGTCAGGAAGTCGCGCGCCTGGTCGCAGGGCGTCGCGGGCTTCGCGAAGATGCGGAAGTGGCAGTCGCGGGCCGCCACCGCCACCGCCGCGCGCTCCTCGAACGCCGCCAGCGCCGGGTTCACCGCGTGCGTCAGGCCGTGGAAGACGGGGATGAAAGTGAGCGCGGCCAGCAGGCAGCCGGCCACCATGATCTTCTTGCGGCCGATGCGGTCGCTGAGTTTCCCGAAGACGACAAAGAACGGAGTGCCGATCGCGAGCGCGACCGCGATCAGCACGTAGGAGTTCTGGAAGTCGAGCTTCAGCGTGTTCTGCAGGAAGAAGAGTGCGTAGAACTGCCCCGTGTACCAGACCACGCCCTGGCCCGCGGTTGCACCGAGCAGCGCGAGCAGCACGATGCGCGCGTTGCGCCATTGGCCGAAGCTCTCGGTCAGCGGCGCGTGCGAGAGCTTGCCCTCGGCCTTGATCTCCGCGAACACCGGCGACTCCTCGAGCTTGAGCCGGATGTAGACCGAGACGCCGAGCAGGATGACCGAGATCAGGAACGGTACGCGCCAGCCCCAGGCCTTGAACGCCTCCTCGCCGAATCCGAGGCGGCAGGCCAGGATCACGGCCAGCGACAGGAAGAAGCCGAGCGTCGCGGTCGTCTGGATCCAGCTGGTGTAGAGGCCGCGCCGGCCCTGCGGTGCGTGCTCGGCGACGTAGGTGGCGGCGCCGCCGTACTCGCCGCCGAGCGCGAGGCCCTGCGCGAGTCGCAGCGCCACCAGCAGGATGGGCGCCCAGATGCCGATCTGCGCGTAGGTCGGCAGCACGCCGACCAGCGCGGTCGCTGCGCCCATGACCACGATGGTGATCAGGAAGGTGTACTTGCGGCCGATGCGGTCGCCGATGCGCCCGAACAGCAGCGCGCCGAGCGGTCTGACCGCGAAGCCGGCGCCGAAGGTGGCGAGGCTCGCGAGGAATGCCGCGGTCTCGTTGCCCGGCGGGAAGAACAGGGCGCTGAAGAACACGGCCAGCGTGCCGTAGAGGTAGAAGTCGTACCACTCGAACACGGTGCCGAGCGAAGAGGCGAAGATCACCCGCCGATGCGCTGCATCGATGCCGTTGGGGACTGTCCCCTTTTCCGAAGGAAAAGGTGGACTGTCCCCTCTTGAAGAGCCACTCACGCCAACGCGTCCGCCTTGGCCGCGCAGATGAAGTCATTGTCGGACAGGCCGCCGATCGCATGGGTGGACCAGCGCATGCGGCAGTAGTTGTAGCCGATCTCGAGGTCCGGGTGGTGGTCCTCGGCGTTCGCGACGTGCGCGAGCGCATTCACGAAACTCATCGTCCGCCAGAAGTCGGGGAATTTCAGCTCGCGGCGGATCGCGCGGCCGTCCTCCGCCAGCTTCCAGTCCGGGTGCAGCAGCTTCATCAGGCCCGCGGCCTGGGCGGCGTCGAGCGGGCGCACGCCGCCCTCGCAGGGCACGCACTTGCGTTCCTTCAGGGGTTCCATCAGGCCTCCCTGCGCGGGTAATGCCGCGCAACGTAGCGTTCGACCAGTTCCTGGAATTCCTCGGCGATGCGCTCGCCCTTGAGCGTGACGGTCTTTTCGCCGTCCTCGTACACGGGCGCGACCGGGCGCTCGCCCGTGCCCGGCAGGCTGATGCCGATGTTGGCGTGCTTGCTCTCGCCGGGGCCGTTCACGACGCAGCCCATGACCGCGACCGTCATGTTCTCGGCGCCCACGTGGCGGCGGCGCCATTCGGGCATGCGCACGCGCACGTGCTCCTGGATGCGCTGCGCGAGCTCCTGGAAGTAGCTGCTGGTGGTGCGGCCGCAGCCCGGGCAGGCGACGACGCGCGGCGCGAAGGCGCGGAGCGAGAGGCTCTGCAGGATCTCCTGCGCCACGCGCACTTCCTGGCGGCGGTCGCCGCCGGGCTCCGGCGTCAGCGACACGCGGATGGTGTCGCCGATGCCTTCCTGCAGCAGCACCGCGATCGCCGCGGTGGAGGACACGATGCCCTTGGCGCCCATGCCGGCCTCGGTGAGCCCGAGGTGCAGCGGGTAGTCGCAGCGCGCCGCAAGCTGCCGGTAGATCGCGATGAGGTCCTGCACGCCGCTGACCTTGGCGCTGATGACGATGGCGTCGTGCGGCAGGCCGAGCTCCTCGGCGCGCGCGGCGCTGCCGAGCGCCGACTGCACGGTGGCCTCGCGCAGCACCTCGAGCGCATCCGCGGGCTCGGCGAGCTTCGAGTTCTCGTCCATCAGGCGCGTCAGCAGGTCCTGGTCGAGGCTGCCCCAGTTGACGCCGATGCGCACGGGCTTGCGGTTCCGGCAGGCCGTCTCCACCATCGCCGCGAACTGCGGGTCGCGCTTGCTGCCGCGGCCGACGTTGCCCGGGTTGATGCGGTACTTGTCGAGCGCCTCCGCGCAGGCCGGGTGCGCGGCGAGCAGCTTGTGGCCGTTGAAGTGGAAATCGCCGACCAGCGGCACGCTGCAGCCGGCGGCGGCCAGGCGGTCGCGGATCCGCGCCACGGCGGCCGCGGCCTCGTCGGTGTTGACGGTGACGCGCACGATCTCCGAGCCCGCGTCCGCGAGCTCGCGCACCTGGCGCGCGGTGGCGTCCGCATCGGCCGTGTCGGTGTTGGTCATCGACTGCACGACGACCGGGGCGTCGCCGCCCACCGTGACGGCGCCGATGCGGACCGCGACCGTCCGGCGGCGGGGCGCGGTCACGGCCGCCGGGCGCTCCGGATCCACTCGTCCACCGTGCGCTCGAGGATGTCGAGCGGAACGGCGCCGGTCGCGAGGATCGTGTCGTGGAAGGCGCGGATGTCGAAGCGCTCGCCCTGCGCCTGCATCGCGCGCTCGCGCAGCTCGAGGATCTTGAGCTGCCCGATCTTGTAGGCCAGCGCCTGGCCCGGCCAGGCGATGTAGCGGTCGATCTCGTTGACGATGTCGGCCTCGGTCTTGGCCGCGTTCGCCAGGAAATAGTCGATCGCCTGCTGGCGCGTCCAGCCCAGGTGATGGATGCCGGTGTCCACGACGAGACGCACCGCGCGCCACTGGTCGTAGGTGAGCTGGCCGAAACGCGAGTAGGGATCCTTGTACAGCCCGAGGTCGTAGCCGAGCCGCTCGGAGTAGAGCGCCCAGCCCTCGACGTAGGCGGTGACGCCGCTCGTGCGCCGGAACTTCGGCAGGTCGCCCATCTCCTGCGCGAGCGCGATCTGCAGGTGATGCCCGGGCGCCGCCTCGTGCACGGTCAGCACCTCCATCTCGTACCGGGGCCGCACCTCGGGACGGTAGAGGTTGACGTAGTAATAACCGGGCCGCGTGCCATCGACGGACGGTCCGCTGTAGTACGCGGTGGTGGTGTTCGGCGCGCTCGTCTCCGGGATCGGGCGCAGCCCGAAGGGCGTGCGATAGAGCCTGCCGAACAGCCGCGGCAGTTCCGGGTCGATCACCTTGGTGATGTAGGCGTAGGCGCGGAACAGCTCGTCGCCGGTCTGGTAGTAGAACCGCGGGTCGGTGCGCAGGAACTCGAAGAACGCGGCGAGGCTGCCCTGGAATCCGACCTCGTCCATGACCTTCTGCATCTCGGCGCGGTTGCGCGCGACCTCGGCGAGCCCGATCGCGTGGATCTCCTCGGGCGTCAGCGACGTGGTCGTGTGGTAGCGCGCGCGGTTCGCGTAGAAGGCGCGTCCGTCCGGGGTGTCCCAGATGCCGACGCTCTCGCGGCAGGCCGGCAGGTAGGCGTGGCCGAACACGGACGTGAAGCGGCGGTAGGCGGGAATCACGGATTCCGCGATGACCCGGCGCGCGGCGGCGGTGAGGCGTTCACGCTCGGCGGGCGGAACCGCGTCCGGCCAGGACTGGAAGCGCTGGAAGAAGGGGCTGTCCTCGGGCCGCTCGACCACCTGCAGCGCGAGCTGCGGCACCACGCGGTCCATGATCACGCGCGGCTGGGTGCGGCCCTCGGCCGCCGCGCGCCTCAGCAGTTCCTCGTATTGCTCCAGGTAGGCGGGCAGCCGCTCGAGCCGGCGCAGCCAGGTCTCGTAGTCGGCCACGGTCTCGAAGCGCATCTGCTCGGCGACCTCGTTCAGCGACTGGGGTCCCTCGCGCGCGCGGATCTCGTAGTACTCGGGATGGAAGGGCGCGGCCGCGACCCGTTCCTCGTAGCGGCGGCGGAACAGGTCGTGGTTCAGCCGGTCGGCCGGCGACAGTGCCGCGCGCGGGATGGCGTCGAGCGCCCGCAGCACGGCCGCATCGGCGGCATGGCGGGCCTGCTCCGCGGCCGGGGAAATGTCCGGCCAGCGGTCGTCGTAGCGGCGGTCGCCGCGGTAGGTGGCGAGCAGCGGATCGTCGGCCAGGTCCCGCTCCCACTCGCGCTCGAAGAGCGCATGCAGGTCGGCGGTCGCGTCCGCGACGGCCGGCACGGGGGCGGCCAGGCCGGCGGCCAGCAGGGCGAACGATCGGAGGGTCGAACGGTTCATCGTCGGGGCTTCCGCGGGTCGGACGGAGGGCGACTATACCCTGTGCTTCGGGGCGCTTTCCGCTAGAATCCGGGAGTCGCAAAGAGGTCCTGCCGGAGAGACCGCGCACGCGCGGCGCCGAAGGCGCAACCCGCCCGGAAACGCTCAGGCACCCGAACGGCAGGACCTGGCGAACTCTGGAGAGCGGCCCTCGCGGGCCCACCGAAGGGGAGCGGCCCCGGGGACGAACCGGTACCCAATCTCTCAGGTTTCAGGACAGAGGGGCGGCGGGCCGGATGGCCCGCCGCCCTTTTTTGCCGATCGACGCAGCGCGAGCTGCCGGGGCCGGGCATGGGAAGACGCACACCGCTCTACGACCTGCACCTCGCCGCCGGCGCGCGCACCGTCGATTTCGGCGGCTGGGACATGCCGGTCGACTACGGCTCCCAGATCGAGGAGCACCACGCGGTGCGCCGCGACGCCGGCATGTTCGACGTCTCGCACATGTGCACGGTGGACCTGCGCGGCGCGGCGGCGCGCACGCTGCTGCTGCGCCTGCTCGCGAACGACGTCTCGCGCCTCACCGTGCCCGGCAAGGCGCTCTACTCCTGCATGCTGCGCCCGGACGGCGGCGTCATCGACGACCTGATCGCCTATTTCCTCGACGAGAAGTGGTTCCGCCTGGTCGTCAATGCGGGCACCGCGGACAAGGACCTCGCCTGGATCAGGGAGCACGCGAAGCAGATTGGCGTCGCGGTGGTCGCACGGCGCGACCTCGCGATGATCGCGGTGCAGGGCCCGAATGCGCGGCAGAAGGCCGCTGCGGCGTTGCCAGCGGGCTGCCGCGCGCCGGCGGCCGCGCTCGGGACCTTCTTCGGCGCGCCCTGCGACGAGTGGTTCGTCGCGCGCACCGGCTACACCGGCGAGGACGGCTACGAGATCGTGCTGCCGGCGGAGGAGGCGCCCGCGTTCTGGCAGGCGCTGCAGGTGGCCGCGGTGCGCCCCTGCGGCCTCGGTGCGCGCGACACGCTCCGGCTCGAGGCCGGCATGAACCTCTACGGCAACGACATGGACGAGGGCGTCACGCCGCTCGAGTCCGGCCTCGCCTGGACGGTCGTGCTCGACGGCAACCGCGACTTCGTCGGCAAGGAGGCGCTCGTCGCGCAGAAGGCCGCGGGCGTCGCCCTCAAGCTGACGGGACTGCTGCTGCTCGAGCGGGGCGTGCTGCGCTCGCACCAGAAGGTCCTGGCCGGCGCCGCCGGCGGGGGCGAGGTCACGAGCGGAACGTTCTCCCCGACACTCGAGCGCTCGATCGGGCTCGCGCGGGTGCCGGTGGCCGCGGCCGGCGAGGTCGAGGTGGACATCCGCGGCCGGCGCCTGCGCGCACGCATCGTCAAGCCGCCGTTTGTGAGAAACGGCCGCGCCCTCATCGAACCCTGAAACGGAGACTGGCATGAGCGAGATTCCCGCCGACCTGCGCTATACCAAGAGCCACGAATGGGTGCGCACGCTCCCCGACGGCAGCGTCGAGATCGGCATCACCGACCACGCGCAGCATTCGCTCGGCGACCTCGTGTTCGTCGAGGTGCCGCAGGCCGGGAAGCAGCTGGCCGCGGGCGACGCCTGCGCGGTGGTCGAGTCGGTCAAGGCGGCCTCCGACGTCTACAGCCCGGTGGCCGGTGCGGTGGTCGCGGGCAACGGGGAGCTCGCGACGCAGCCCGAGCTGATCAACCAGGATCCGTACGGGAAGGGCTGGATCCTGCGCCTGAAGCCGGCGGCGGGCGCCGCGGTCGCGGGCCTGCTCGACGCCGCGGCCTACTCGGCGGTAGTCGCGGCGGCCGGCTGACATGCCCTACATCCCGCACACCGACGCCGACGTGCGCGCGATGCTCGATCGCATCGGCGTGGCGGGCGTCGAGGACCTGTTCGACGAGATCCCGAAGGCGCTCCGCGTGGATGCGCTGCCGGGCGTGCCCGAGGGGCTCACCGAGATGGACGTCGGCCGCCTCGCCGCGGAGCGCGCGGGGGCCGATGGCAGTCGCCTCAACTTCATCGGCGCCGGCGCCTACGAGCACCACATCCCGGCGCCGGTGTGGCAGCTCGTCACGCGCGGCGAGATCTACAGCGCCTACACGCCGTACCAGGCCGAGGCCAGCCAGGGCACGCTGCAGATCATGTACGAGTACCAGTCCATGATCACGGCGCTGACCGGCATGGACGTCTCGAACGCCTCGCTCTACGACGGCGCGTCCGCGCTCGCGGAGGCCTGCCTGATGGCGGTGCGCGCGCACCGGCGCTCGCAGTCGGCGCGCATCCTGATGCCGGCGACGGTCAACCCCGTGTGGCGCCGGGTCGCGCGCGCGATCAGCGAGGGGCAGGGGCTCGTCATCGAGGAGATTCCGTACGATCCCGCCCGGGGCACGACCGACCTGAAGTCGCTCGAGCGCCACGCCGGCAGCGACGTCACCGCGCTCGTGGTCCCGCAGCCGAACTTCTTCGGCCAGCTCGAGGACGCCGACGCGCTCACGCGCTGGGCGCACGGCAACGGCGCGCTCGCGATCGGGGCCGTGAACCCGGTCGCGCTCGCGCTCGTCGCGCCGCCCGGCGAATGGGGCGAGGGCGGGGCCGACGTCGCCGTGGGCGACGGGCAGCCCTTCGGCGTCCCGCTGTCCTCCGGCGGCCCCTACGTCGGCTTCATGACGAGCCGCCTGGAGCACGTGCGCCAGATGCCGGGCCGCATCTCCGGGCGCACCGTCGACGCCGACGGCCGGACCGGCTACACGCTGACGCTGCAGGCGCGCGAGCAGCACATCCGTCGCGGCAAGGCGACCTCGAACATCTGCACCAACCAGGGCCTGCTCATGACGGCGGCGACGATCCACCTGGCGCTGCTCGGCCCGGTCGGCCTCGAGCGCGTGGCCTCGGCCTGCGTCGCGCGGACGCGGGAGCTGGTCGCGGCGCTCACGGCGGTGCCGGGCGTGCGCGAGGCGTTCGCCGGGCCGCGGTTCCACGAGGCGGCGCTCCTCCTCGACCGGCCGGTCGCGCCGGTGCTCGAGGCGCTCGCGGCCGACGGGATCGTCGGCGGCCATGACCTGTCGCGCGACTACCCGGAGCTCGGCCACGCGCTCCTCGTCTGCGCCACCGAGACGCGCACGTCCGCCGACATCGAGCGCTACGCGCGCGCGCTGCGCGGCCTGCTGGGCCGGCAGGCCGCCGCCTGAGGGGCATGCGATGAAGAAGACCGAACCGCTGATCTTCGAGCTCTCGCGGCCCGGGCGCGGCGCCACCGCGCAGCATCCGCCGGCCGCGGAGGCCGCCCTGCCGGCGGCGCTCCGGCGCCGCCGCCGCCTGGCCCTGCCGGAGGTCTCCGAGCTGCAGGCGGTGCGTCATTACACGCGCCTGTCGCAGCTCAACTTCGGCATCGACACGCAGTTCTACCCGCTCGGCTCTTGCACGATGAAGTACAACCCGCGCGCCTGCAACGCGGTCGCCATGCTGCCCGGGTTCGTCGGCCGCCACCCGCTGGCGCCGGCCGCGACCGGGCAGGGCTTCATGGCCTGCCTGTTCGAGCTGCAGGAAATGCTGCGCCAGGTGACCGGCATGCAGGCGGTGTCGTTGACGCCGATGGCCGGCGCGCAGGGAGAGTTCGCGGGCGTGGCGATGATCCGCGCCTACCATCGCGCGCGCGGCGACGGGGCGCGGAACGAGATCATCGTGCCCGACGCCGCGCACGGCACCAATCCGGCGACCGCGTCCATGTGCGGCATGAAGGTGCGCGAGATCGCCTCGCGGCCGGACGGCGACGTGGACCTGGCGGCGCTCGGGCAGGCGCTCTCGCCCGCGACCGCCGGCATCATGCTCACCAACCCGAGCACGCTCGGCGTGTTCGAGCGCAACATCGTGGAGATCGAGCGGCGCGTGCACGCCGCCGGCGGCCTGCTCTATTACGACGGCGCGAACCTCAACGCGATCCTCGGCAAGGTGCGACCGGGCGACATGGGCTTCGACGTCATCCACATGAACCTGCACAAGACCTTCTCGACGCCGCACGGCGGCGGCGGGCCGGGCTCCGGCGCAGTCGGCGTCGGCCCGCGCCTCGCGCCCTTCCTGCCGGTGCCCGTGGTCGCCCGGGACGGCGGGCGCTACCGCTGGCTCGACGAGCGCGACCTGCCGCAGTCCATCGGCCGCCTGTCGGGATTCATGGGCAACGCCGGCGTGCTGCTGCGCGCCTGGGCCTACATGCGCATCCTGGGCGCGGCGGGCATGCGCCGCGTCGCGGAATACTCGACGCTGAACGCCAACTACCTGCTCGCGCGCCTGATCGAGGCCGGCTTCGAAGCGGCCTATCCCGGCCGGCGGGCGAGCCACGAGTTCATCGTGACGCTGAAGCGCCAGGCGCGCGAGACCGGCGCGAATGCCATGGACTTCGCCAAGCGCCTGCTCGACCATGGCTACCATGCGCCGACCACCTACTTCCCGCTGCTGGTGCCGGAATGCCTGCTGATCGAGCCGACCGAGACCGAGACGAAGGAGGAGCTGGACGGCTTCGTCGAGGCGCTCGCGGCCATCCTGCGCGAGGCGGCGACCGACGTCGCGACGCTCAAGTCCGCGCCGCACACGATGCCGGTGCGCAGGCTCGACGACGTGCGCGCGGCGCGCCAGCTCGACGTCTCCTGGAAGCCTGCGGCGGCATGAACGAACGCCCGGACAAGCGGACCGGGCCGGCGCGCCTGGCGCGGGCGTTCGGCAGCACCTGGCGCGGCTTCCGCGCCGCCTGGCGCGAGGAGGAGGCCTTCCGCCAGGAATGCGCGCTCGCGCTCGTCGTCGTGCCGCTCGGGCTGTGGCTGGGCGCGGACGGCGTCGAGCGCGCGCTGCTGGTCGGCCCGATGTTCTTCGTGCTCGCGGTCGAGCTCGTCAACAGCGCGCTCGAGGCGACCGTGGACCGCATCGGCACCGAGCGCCATCCGCTCTCGGGCATCGCCAAGGAGCTCGGCTCCGCCGCGGTGTTCGTCGCCTTCGTGCTGCTCGGCGTCAACTGGCTGCTGGTGCTCGCGTGGCGGCACTGATCTGCGGCTCGCTCGCCTTCGACACGGTGATGGTCTACCCGGGCCGCTTCCGGGACCACATCCTGCCCGACCAGATCCACCTGCTGAACGTCTCGTTCATGGTGCCGACGCTGCGGCGCTACTTCGGCGGCTGCGCCGGCAACATCGCCTACAACCTGCGGCTGCTCGAGACGCCGGGCCACGCGATGGGCGCGGTCGGCCATGACTTCGGGCCGTACCGACAGTGGATGAGCGAGAATGGGATGTCGCTCGCCTACGTGCGCGAGATCGAGGGCGAGTACACGGCCCAGGCCTACATCACGACCGACCTCGACGCCAACCAGCTGACGGCCTTCCACCCGGGAGCGATGAATCATTCCTGGCGGCTCGAGGTCCCTGCGGACGGCGGCATCACGATCGGCGTGCTGGCTCCGGACGGGCGCGACGGCATGATCGCGCATGCGCAGCAGTTCGCGGCGGCCGGCATCCCGTTCGTCTTCGATCCGGGGCAGGCGATGACGCTCTTCGACGGCGACGAGCTCGAGACGTTCGTCGGGCAGGCGTCGTGGGTCACGGTCAACGACTACGAGGCGCAGCTGCTGCAGGAGCGCACGGGCCTGTCGGCCGCGGAGATCGCCGCGCGCGTCCAGGCCTACGTCATCACGCACGGCGGCCAGGGCTCGGTCGTGCATGCGGGCGGGCGCAGCATCGAGATCCCGGCGGTGCCGGTGGGGGAGGTCGTGGATCCGACCGGCTGCGGCGACGCCTACCGCGCCGGCCTGCTCTACGGCCTCATGCGCCACATCGACTGGGAGACGACCGGCCGCGTCGCCTCGCTCATGGGCGCGCTCAAGATCGCGGTCGTCGGCACGCAGCACCACCGCTTCACGATGGACGAGTTCCGGGAGCGCTTTCATGACGCATTCGGCTACCGCCTGGGCTGACGCCGCGCGGCGGCGCCTCGCGGCGGTGGCGCTGCTCGCGCTCGCGCCTGCGTGGATGGCGGCGGCGCAGGAGCCGGAGGAGTCCACGCGCTGGACCCGGACGCTCGAGCGCATCTCGACCGGCGTGGTCGCGATCCAGATCGACGCGACGCGCGCCTTCGACACCGACTGGAACACCTCCTCGCAGGCGACCGGCTTCGTCGTGGACGCGAAGCGCGGCCTGATCCTGACCAACCG
>DATBLN010000118.1:0-10666 GCA_036555345.1 Steroidobacteraceae bacterium | reverse complement strand
CACGATGGAGGAGACCTGATTGCTGTCGAGTGAACTCGAATACTGCCTGAACGAGGCCTTCCAGAAGGCCCGCGACGCGCGCCACGAGTACATGACGGTGGAGCACCTGCTGCTCGCCATCCTGGACGCGCCGCGCGTGCGTGAAATCCTGAAAGCCTGCGGCGCGGACCTCGCGCGCCTCTCGGCCGAGCTGCAGAAGTTCATCGACGAGACGACGCCGGCGCTGCCCGCCGACGACGACCGCGAGGTGCAGCCGACACTCGGGTTCCAGCGCGTGCTGCAGCGCGCCGTGTTCCATGTGCAGTCGAGCGGCAAGAAGGAGGTCACGGTCGGCAACGTCCTGGTCGCCATCTTCAGCGAGAAGCAGTCGCACGCGGCCTACCTGCTGTCATTGCAGGACGTGTCGCGGCTCGACGTCGTCAACTTCATCTCGCACGGCCTGCCGTCCGCGCCGGACGCCCGCGAGGCGCCGCGCGAGGAAGGCGCGGAGCCGGGCCGCGAAGCGGCCGACGACACGGGCGCCGCGGCGCTCGAGAAGTACACGGTGAACCTGAACGCACAGGCGGTCGCCGGCCGGGTGGACCCGCTGATCGGCCGCCAGCTCGAGGTGCAACGCACGATCGAGATCCTGTGCCGGCGGCGCAAGAACAACCCGCTGTACGTGGGCGAGGCGGGCGTGGGCAAGACGGCAATCGCCGAGGGCCTGGCGCGCCTCGTGGTGGAGCGCAAGGTGCCGGAGGTGCTCGCCGGATGCACCATCTACGCGCTCGACATGGGCGCGCTGATCGCCGGCACCAAGTACCGCGGAGACTTCGAGAAGCGGCTCAAGGGCGTGGTCTCGGAGCTCAAGAAGCGCCCCGGCGCAATCCTGTTCATCGACGAGATCCACACCGTGATCGGGGCCGGGGCCGCCTCCGGCGGCGTCATGGACGCCTCGAACCTCATCAAGCCGGTGCTCGCCTCCGGCGAGCTGCGCTGCATCGGCTCGACCACCTACCAGGAGTACCGTGGCATCTTCGAGAAGGACCACGCGCTCGCCCGGCGCTTCCAGAAGATCGACGTCGTGGAGCCGTCGGTCGCCGAGACGATCGACATCCTGCGCGGGCTCAAGTCCCGGTTCGAGGAGCACCATGGCGTGACCTACGCGGACGAGGCGCTGGTGGCGGCGGCGGAGCTCTCCGAGCGCCACATCAACGACCGCCACCTGCCGGACAAGGCGATCGACGTCGTGGACGAGGCGGGCGCATCGCTGCGGCTCAAGCCCGCCGCGGAGCGCGAGGCCACGGTGACGGTCGCGCATATCGAGGCGGTGGTGGCGCGCATCGCGCGCATCCCGCCCAAGAGCGTCTCCCTGTCGGACCGCGAGATGCTCGCCAACCTGCAGCGCAACCTGAAGCTCGTGATCTACGGCCAGGACACCGCGATCGACGCGCTCGCGGCCGCGATCAAGATGTCGCGCGCGGGGCTCGGCAGCGAGCGCCGGCCGGTCGGCAGCTTCCTGTTCGCCGGCCCGACCGGCGTCGGCAAGACCGAGGTCACGCGCCAGCTCGCGATCGCGCTCGGCGTCGAGTTCCTGCGCTTCGACATGTCCGAGTACATGGAGCGCCACACGGTCTCGCGCCTGATCGGCGCGCCGCCGGGCTACGTGGGATTCGACCAGGGCGGACTGCTGACCGAGGCGATCGCCAAGCAGCCTCATTGCGTGCTCCTGCTCGACGAGATCGAGAAGGCGCACCCGGACGTGTTCAACCTGCTGCTGCAGGTCATGGATCACGGCACGCTCACGGACAACAACGGCCGCAAGGCCGACTTCCGCCATGTGATCATCGTGATGACGACGAATGCCGGAGCCGCGGAGATGAGCCGCGCCAGCATCGGGTTCACCCAGCAGGACCACGCGCCCGACGGCATGGAGGCGGTGCGGCGCATCTTCTCGCCCGAGTTCCGGAACCGCCTCGACGCGATCATCCAGTTCGCGCCGCTCGACGCGCCCACCATCGAGCGCGTGGTGGACAAGCTGCTGCTCGAGGTGGAGGCGCAACTCGAGCAGAAGTCCGTGGCGCTCTCGGTGGACGACGCCGCGCGGCGCTGGATCGCCGCGAAGGGCTACGACCCGAAGATGGGCGCGCGGCCCATGGCCCGCGTGCTGCAGGAGCACGTCAAGCGTCCGCTGGCGGAGGAGCTGCTGTTCGGGAGCCTCGCCGCCGGCGGCAGCGTGCAGGTCACGCTCGCCCCGGACGGCAACGGGCTCAGGCTCGACTGCCGCCCGGCGCGCGCGCCGGAACTGCTCGGGCAGGACTAGCTCAGCGGGCGCGGTAGACGATGCGGCCCTTGGTGAGGTCGTAGGGCGTCAGCTCGACGGTGACGGTGTCGCCGGTCAGGATGCGGATGTAGTGCTTGCGCATCTTGCCGGAGATGTGCGCGGTCACGACGTGGCCGTTCTGGAGCTTCACACGGAAGGTCGTATTCGGCAGGGTCTCGACGACCTCGCCGTCCATCTGGATTGCTTCTTCCTTCGCCATTCACCGCTGCCGTTGCCGAAACCGCGCGGATTGTGACGCAGCGCTTCAGGCCGCGCAATGAAATGTCGCGTCAGCGCCACGCCGGGGCGGGCTGGGCCACCAGGCGCGCGAGCGCCTGTTCGAACTCCCGGCGGGGCAGGCTGCGGCTGCCGAGGCTCGCCAGGTGGGGCGAGGGCATCTGGCAGTCGATCAGCGGCACGGCGTGCCGGCGGCACTCGCCGACCAGCCGGGCGAGCGCGACCTTCGAGGCGTCGGTTTCCCGCGTGAACATGGATTCGCCGAAGAACATGCGGCCGAGCGCCACTCCGTAGAGTCCGCCGACGAGCTCGCCGCCGGCCCAGGTTTCGAAGGAATGAGCGAGCCCGCGCTCATGCAGCTCGACGTAGGCCGCGTGCATCTCCCGCGTGATCCAGGTGCCGGCGCTGCCGTGGCGGGGGCCGGCGCAGGCTTCGATGACGGCCTCGAACGCGGTGTCGATGCGCGTCTCGTAGCCGCGCCGCCGCATGGAGCGCGCGAGGCTGCGGGACACGCGGAATTCCTCCGGCAGCAGCACGGCACGCGGATCCGGCGCCCACCACAGGATCGGCTGCTCGGCCGAGTACCAGGGAAAGACCCCATGCGCATAGGCATGGATCAGCCATTCGGGCGAGAGCGCGCCGCCGACGGCGAGCAGCCCGTTCGGCTCCTTCAGCGCGCGCGTGGTGGGCGGCAGCGCCGCGGGCGGGTCAGTCTTCTGCAGCCAGGCAATCCCGGACATCGGCAGGGAGCCTAGCGGGGATCTCATCGCGCCGGAAGGGCAGGTGCCGCACGGCCTCGGCGAACCAGCGCCGCCGGCGGCGGCGCTCGCGCGCAAGCCATGCCGCGATCGGCGCCGCGAAGCGCGGATCCACGATCTCGTGCATCGACCACACCGGCGTCGGCACGAAGCCACGCAGCAGCTTGTGCTCGCCCTGCGTGCCCGGCTCGAAGCGCGCGAGGCCCTCGGCCAGGCAGAACTCGATGCCGCGGTAGTAGCAGAGGTCGAAGTGCAGGCCGGGGAAATCGCCCGCAACGCCCCAGTAACGGCCATACAGCGCGTCGGACCCGCGCAGCGACACGGCGCAGGCGACGGGTTCGCCGCCGAGTTCCGCGAGCTCGACCACGAGTGCTTCCGGCAGCGCGCGCGCCAGCCGGACGAAGAAATCCGCGTTCAGGTACGGCGCGTTGCCGTAGCGCGCGAAGGTCAGCGCATGCAGGCGGTACACGGTATCGAGCGTCTCCGCGTCGAGCTCCGCTCCCGGCAGGCGGTGGCAGGTGACGCCCGACTCCGCCACGCGACGCCGTTCGCGCCGGACCTTCTTCCGCTTTTCCGACGCGAAGGACCCCAGCCAGGCCTCGAAATCCGCGTGCCCTTCGTTGCGCCAGTGGTACTGGCAGTCCAGCCGCGGCAGGAGGCCCGCGCCCAGCAGGCGCTCGCGATCCCCGGGTGCCGGGAAGAGCACGTGCAGCGAGGACGCGCCGAGCTCGCGCGCCAGCCCGCCGGCCGCCCCGATCAGGCTGGCGGCGACGGCGTCGCTTTGCGCGAGCACCCGCGGCCCCGTCGCCGGCGTGAATGGAATCGCCGAAACGAGGCGCGGATAGTAGCGAAGCCCGGCCCGGTGATAGGCCTCCGCCCAGGCGAAGTCGAACACGAATTCGCCCCAGGAATGCGCCTTCAGATAGAGCGGCATGGCGCCGTCGAGCCGCCCCGTCCGGTCGCGGTGCAGGAGGAAATGCGGGTCCCAGCCGGTCCCGGGCGTCGCGCACCCCGATTCTTCCAGGGCGCGCAGGAACTCGTGGCGCAGGAATGGCTCCCCGGCCGTCAGGAGGGCATTCCATTCCGCGGCGTCGACGTCGGCGAGCGAGCGGGCGACGCGGATGCTCACGCGGCTGCGCCCTCAGGCGCTCCCGAGCCGCTCGAGATAACGGTCCGCATCGAGCGCGGCCATGCATCCCGTGCCTGCGGAGGTGACGGCCTGGCGGTACACATGGTCGGCGACGTCGCCGGCCGCGAACACGCCCGGCACGCTGGTCGCCGTGGCATCGCCCGAGACGCCGGACCTGACGACGATGTAGCCGTTCTTCATCTCGAGCTGCCCGGTGAAGAGCCCGGTGTTCGGCGTGTGCCCGACCGCAATGAACAGGCCGCCGACGTCGAGATCGCGGCTCTTGCCGTTGCCCGTCTCGCGCACGCGCACGCCGCTGACGCCGGCATCGCCGCCCAGCACCTCCTGCACCTCGTGGTTCCACAGGAACTCGACCTTGCCGGCGGCCGCGAGCTCGCGCAGCCGGTCCTGCAGGATGGCCTCCGCACGCAGCCGGTCGCGCCGGTGGATCAGCGTGACGTGAGAGGCCAGATTCGCGAGGTAGATCGCTTCCTCGACCGCCGTATTGCCGCCCCCGACGACCGCCACCTTCTGGTCGCGATAGAAGAATCCGTCGCAGGTCGCGCAGGCGGAGACGCCGCGGCCCTTGAATCGTGACTCGGACTCGAGGCCGAGGTAACGGGCGGACGCACCGGTCGCGACGATGAGCGCGTCGCAGGTGAAGCCGCCGTCCTCGCCGGTCAGGCGGAACGGCCGCTGCGAGAGATCCACGCGCACGACCTGGTCGTGCAGGATCTCCACGCCGAAGCGCTCCGCATGCCGGCGCATGCGGTCCATGAGGTCGGGACCGAGCAAGCCCTCGACGTCGCCCGGCCAGTTGTCCACTTCGGTCGTGGTCATGAGCTGCCCGCCAGGCTGCAGTCCCGCGATCAGGAGCGGCTGGCGATTGGCGCGCGCCGCGTAGATGGCGGCGGCGTAGCCGGCGGGACCGGAGCCGAGGATGATGAGGCGCGAATGGCGGGAATTCGTCATGTATAGTCCTGCATCCTAAAGGGCGTGCATGGGTCCTTGCCGCGCCAAATGCAACGTCCTTATAATCAATCGCTTATAGTGATTTCCTGAACAGGGTTCTGAGTCCTTGGCCAAGTCCGCCGCCGACGCCGCCAGACCCGACGCGAAGCTCGATCCCGTGTTCGCGCGCGCGCTGCGCGAGACCGCCTTCTGGCTGCTCGCCGCGCTTGCGCTCGTGGTGCTCATCGCGCTTTCCAGCTACGACGCGAACGACCGCAGCTTCAGCTACACCGGCGAGCCGGGACAGGTGGGCAACCTGATCGGCCCGCTGGGCGCCGAGGCCGCCGGCCTGCTGCTGCTGTTGTTCGGCTGGCCAGCCTACCTGTTCCCGGTCGCGATCGCATTCAGTGCCTGGGTCGGCCTCAAGCGCGCGCCCGACGAGCCGGGACAGAGCCGCACGACCGTGGCGCTGCGCACCATCGGCATCGTGCTCGTGCTCGCGACGAGCTGCGGTCTCGCCACGCTGCATTACCCCGGTTCGCCGCTCCCGGCCGGCGCCGGCGGCATCCTCGGCAACCTGGTCGGCGAAGGACTGGAGGGCGTGCTCGCGCTCCTCGGCGCGACGCTCGTCATGCTCGCGCTCTGGTTCGCGGGCGTGCAGCTCTTCACCGGCGTCTCCTGGCCGAGGGTCATGGACTTCATCGGACACTGGGTGCTCGCGGGATTTTCCTGGCTGCGCCGCCTCGCTGCGAGCTCGCGCGACCACGCCGCCGGCCGCGAGTCGCGCGAGGCGCGCGAAGCCGCCGTGCGCGAGGTGCAGAAGAAGGCCGCCACGCGCACGCCGCCGCGCATCGAGCCGCCGGCGCCGGCGGTGCCCGAGCCGAGCGCGCGGGTGGAGAAGGAGAGGCAGGTCCCGTTGTTCGCGAAGCCCGCGCCCCGCGGCCTGCCCGAGCTCAAGCTGCTCGACGACCCGCCGGCGCGCGAGAAGGGCTACTCGACCGAGGCGCTCGATGCGATCTCGCGCCTGGTCGAGATCAAGCTCAAGGACTTCGGCGTGGACGTCGAGGTGGTCGCGGTGCAGCCGGGACCCGTCGTCACCCGGTTCGAGCTGAAGCCCGCGCCCGGCGTCAAGGTCAGCCAGATCAGCGCGCTCGCCAAGGACCTGGCACGGGCGCTGTCGGCGATCAGCGTGCGCGTGGTCGAGGTGATCCCGGGCAAGTCGGTGGTCGGCCTCGAGATCCCGAACGAGGTGCGCGAGCTCGTCACGCTCGGCGAGATCATCCGTTCGCGCGCCTACGACGAGCTCGCCTCGCCGCTCGCGCTCGCGCTCGGCAAGGACATCGGCGGCGCGCCGGTGGTCGCCGACCTCGCGAAGATGCCGCACCTCCTGATCGCCGGCACGACCGGCTCCGGCAAGTCGGTGGCGATCAACGCGATGGTGTTGTCGCTGCTCTACAAGAGCACGCCGGAGCAGGTGCGGCTCATCATGATCGACCCCAAGATGCTGGAGCTCTCGGTATACGAGGGCATCCCGCACCTGCTGGCGCCGGTCGTGACCGACCTCAAGCAGGCCGCCAACGCGCTACGCTGGTGCGTCGCGGAGATGGAGCGCCGCTATCCGCTCATGAAGGAGCTGGGCGTGCGCAACCTGGCCGGGCTCAACCGCAGGATCAAGGAGGCCCAGGCCGCCGGGCAGCCGCTGCGCGACCCGCTGATCGCGCGCCTGCTCGCCGCCGGCAAATACGAGGGCGAAGTGCCGGTGCTGGAGCCGCTGCCCTACATCGTGGTCGTGATCGACGAGCTCGCCGACCTGATGATGATCGTCGGCAAGAAGGTCGAGGAACTCATCGCGCGCCTCGCGCAGAAAGCGCGCGCCTCGGGCCTTCACCTGGTGCTCGCGACGCAGCGCCCGTCCGTGGACGTCATCACCGGCCTGATCAAGGCCAACATCCCGGCGCGCATCGCGTTCCAGGTCTCCGCCAAGGTGGACTCGCGTACGATCCTCGACGGCAGCGGCGCCGAATCCCTGCTCTCGCACGGCGACATGCTCTATCTGCCGCCCGGCACCTCGACCCCCGAGCGCGTGCACGGCGCCTTCGTGTCGGACCAGGAAGTCCACCGCGTGGTCGCCGCGCTCAAGAGCGGGCCGCGACCCGACTACGTGGACGAGGTCCTGGAAGGGCCGTCCGGCCCGCTGCCGGGGATCACCGACGAGGCGGGCGAGGCCGGCGCCGCCGAGGGCGGCGCGGATGGGGAGCAGGACCCGCTCTACGACGAAGCCGTGCGCATCGTGACCGAGTCGCGGCGGGCGTCCGTCTCGGGCGTGCAGCGCCGCCTGAAGATCGGCTACAACCGCGCCGCGCGGCTGGTCGAGTCCATGGAAGCGGCGGGCCTGGTGGGGCCGCTGCAGTCGAATGGCAGCCGCGAAGTGCTGGCGCCGCCGCCGCCCGAGAACTGATGCGGCGCCGGCTGCCACTGCTGATGGCGCTCGCCGCGATGGCCGCGACGTCCGATCCCGCGGCCGACGCGGCCGCGGCGCGGCGGGTCGAGTCCGCGCTCGGCGCCCTCACCAGCCTGCGCGCCGCGTTCCGCCAGTCCGTGACCGATGCCGGGGGACGCGTGATCGAGGAAGCCGAGGGCACGATGGCGCTTGCGCGGCCGCGCAAGTTCCGCTGGGACTATCGCGTCCCCGAACAGGTGATCGTCTCGGACGGGCGCACGGTATGGTTCCACGACGTGGAGCTCGAGCAGGTCACGATCCGTGCCGCCGCCGAGACCCTGCAGGGAACCCCCGCGATGCTGCTCGCGGGTGAGGGCGAGTTGTCGGCGGAATTCGCCATCGCGGACGCCGGGACAGCGGACGGCCTGGCCTGGAGCCTGCTGACACCCCGGCGCGCCGACGGCGATTTCCGCGAGCTGCGCCTCGGATTCGCCGGTCCCGACCTGCGCCGCATGGTCCTGCTGGACCGGCTCGGGCAGGTGACCCGGCTCGAGTTCGACCGCATCGAGCGCAACCCGCGCCTCGATGCCTCGCTCTTCACCTTCGTTCCGCCCGCGGCGGTCGACGTCGTCGGCCGCGCGCCTCCCCGTTGAATCCCGCCCATAGCGCCCTGCGGCGCGCCTGGCAGGGCCTGGTCGTGCTGCTCGTCGTCGTGATCACGGCCGGCAGCCTCCTGCCGATGCCCTCGGTCGCGCTCGCCGGCGGCATGGACAAGTTCCAGCATTTTCTGGCCTATTTCCTGCTGGCCCTGCTGGGTTCCGGCATCGTGCAGCCGGCGCGACTGTGGATCGTGATGGCGCGCTGCTTCGCGCTCGGGCTTGGCATCGAGCTGCTGCAGGCCATCGCCACCGAACACCGCAGCGCGGACGGGGGCGATGTGATCGCGAATGCCCTGGGAGTGGCCGCGGCCTGGGCCGTTGCCGGCGGCGGCCGTGCCGGCTGGGCACGGCACGTGGAGGACTGGTTCGCGCGTCGTTTCCGGTCCTGAGACCCTCCGCGTGGGGCTAGAATCGGCGCGCATGCGCCAGCAACCGGAGCTTCCCATCGATGCGCCGCTGACGGGCGCGTACCGCCCGCTCGCGGACCGCATGCGGCCGCGCACGCTGGCGGAATTCGCGGGACAGCAGCACCTGCTCGCCGAAGGCAAGCCCCTGCATCGGCTGCTGACCGATGGGGTCGCGCATTCGATGGTGCTCTGGGGTCCCCCGGGCAGCGGCAAGACCACGCTCGCGAGGCTCGCCGCCAGGGCCTGCCGCGCGCGCTTCATTGCGCTCTCGGCGGTCGTCGCCGGCGTCAAGGACATCCGCGAGGCGGTCGAGGAGGCGCGCGCCTCGCGCGCGAGCGGCGGGCCCGCCACGGTGCTCTTCCTCGACGAGGTGCACCGCTTCAACAAGGCGCAGCAGGACACGTTCCTGCCATTCGTCGAGGACGGGACGCTCGTCTTCATCGGCGCGACCACCGAAAACCCGTCCTTCGAACTCAATTCCGCGTTGCTGTCGCGGGCCCGCGTCTACGTGCTCAAGGCGCTCACGGCGCCGGAGCTCGTGGCCCTGCTCGAGCGCGCGCTTGCCGACGCGGACCGCGGCCTGGGCGGCAGCGGCATCCGCGCGGCGCCCGCGGCGCTTGCGCTCATGGCGGATGCCGCGGACGGCGACGCGCGACGCGCGCTCAACCTGCTCGAGGTCGCCGCCGACCTGGCCGCGGCGGGAGAGGGTGGCGCGATCACGATCGCCGTCGCGCAGGAGGCCTGTGCCGGCGGCCATCGTCGCTTCGACAAGCGCGGCGAACTGTTCTACGACCAGATCTCGGCGTTGCACAAGTCGGTGCGCGACAGCGACCCGGATGCGTCGCTCTACTGGCTCTGCCGCATGCTGGACGGCGGCTGCGACCCCGGCTTCATCGCGCGGCGCATGGTGCGCATGGCGAGCGAGGACGTCGGCAACGCCGACCCGCGCGCGCTGACGCTCGCGCTCGCCGCCTGGGACAGCTATGACCGCCTGGGCAGCCCCGAGGGGGAGCTGGCGCTCGCGCAGGCCTGCGTGTTCCTCGCCTGCGCGCCGAAGAGCAATGCCGTGTACGAAGCCTTCGGCGCGGCCATGGGCGACGCGAAGAGCCTCGGCACGCTCGAGGTGCCGCTGCACCTGCGCAATGCGCCGACCCGGCTCATGAAGGATCTTGGCTACGGACGCGGCTACCGTTATGCCCATGACGAGCCCGGCGCGCTCGCGCCCGGCCAGCGGCATTTTCCCGATGCGATGGAACCACGCAATTACTATGATCCGGTGCCGCGCGGGCTCGAGCTGAAGATGCGCGAAATGCTCGCGCGTATCCGCGCCAACCCGGGAGCGGAGACGTCGCCCGCCAGCAAGGACAACGACCGTGCTTGACATCCGGCAACTGCGCAGCGACCCGCAGGCAATCGCGGGCAACCTGGCCCGTCGAGGCTACCGGCTCGACCTGGAGCAGTTCAGCGCGCTCGAAAGCCGCCGCAAGGAGGCGCAGGTCGCGGTGGATGCGCTGCGCAACGAGCGCAATACGCGCTCCCGGGCCATCGGCCAGGCCAAGGCCCGGGGCGAGGACGTCGCCCCGCTCCTCGCCGAAGTCGAATCCCTGGGCGCCCGGCTCGCCGCCGTCGAGCAGGCGCTCGTGGCGGCCCAGTCCGACTTCGACCGCCTGCTGCTGGACCTGCCGAACCTGCTGCACGAGAGTGTGCCGGACGGCCGCGACGAAAAATCGAACGTCGAGCTGCGCCGTCACGGCGAGCCGCGCCAGCTGTCGTTCCAGCCCGC
>DATBLN010000104.1:0-39226 GCA_036555345.1 Steroidobacteraceae bacterium | reverse complement strand
GGCCGCAGCCGCGCGCACGGCCTCGGCATCGCCGCCGTCGGCCGCGACTTCCGCGGCGCGCATCGCGATGAGGCCCTGGCCGAGCGCGGCGGTGCCCGAGTCGTGCGTGAGGATCCTTGCGTGCGTGCGCGCGCGTGCGGCCGCGGTCTCCGCGCTCTGGAAAGTCCCGCTCACGTTCGCCATCAGTCCGATGTAGACGACCGCCTCGTAGTGCGAGCCGAGGAACTCGAAAGCGCGCCGGAAATCGCCGGGCGGGGGCTGCGAGGTCTTGGGGTGGACCGTGCCCGATGCGAGCATCCGGAAGAACTCCTGCGAAGAGAGGCCGACCTTGTCGAGGAAGCTTTGCGTGCCGAAGTGCACCCGCACCGGCACGACGTGTATGTCGAGCGCCTCGAGCACTGCTTCCGGGAGGTCGGCCGCCGAGTCGGTGACGACGGCGACGCGCCGGCGCGGGGCGTGGTGCGCCATTTCCTGCTGGCGCTGCATGTCGTCGGCCTTCTCGCCGCTGACCGCGCCATGGCGCGCCGCGAGCTCGAACAGCTGCGCCGGCTGGTTCACGTGCACGTGCAACCGCACCTTGCTCTGCGTCCCGGCGACGACCAGGCTCGAGCCGAGCGTGGAAGCCTCCTCGCGCAGCTTGCGCCGGTCGATGCGCTCGCCCGTGATCGTGCACTCGGCGCAGTAGCGGTGCGTGAGGTCCTGCTCGGCGCCGGCCGCCGCCTCGTCGTCGCGCGCGATCGCGATCGCCGCGTCGTCGCCCGGCACGACGCCGGTGTCGAAGTAGTCGCTCATGCCCGCGATGAGCTCGACGAAGCCGAGCGCGCCCGCGTCCACGACATTGGCGCGGCGCAGCATGTCGAGCTGCTCACGCGTCGCCTCGAGCGAGCGTTGCGCGGCCGCGAGCGCGTCGCGAAACAGCGCGCGGAAGTCGCGCACGCCGCCCCCGCGCACCGCCCGCTCCGCGGCCGCCGCGAATGCGGACAGGACGGTCAGGATCGTGCCCTCGCGCGGCTCCGCGAGCGACTCGCGCGCGTACACGGCGCCTCCGCCGACGGCGTCCGCGAAGCCCTCCGCGGTCAGCTCCGCCAGGTGCCCCGCGCGGTCGCCGACGCCCAGCAGGAACTGCGCGAGGATCGCGCCGGAATTGCCGCGCGCGCCGTCGAGCGCGGCATCCGCCACGCGCGTCAGGGTCTGGCCGGCATGCGCGTCGGCTGACTTGCGAAGCGTGGCGAGCACGGCCTGCAGGGTGAGCGCCAGGTTGGTGCCGGTGTCGCCGTCCGGCACCGGGAACACGTTGATCTTGTTGATGAACTCCTCGCGCGAGATCAGCCGGTGAATGCCGGCGCGCAGGGCATTCGCAAGCTCGGTGCCGCGGAGCGCGACGGGCGGCAGGGCGGCGGCATTCATGCGCTGCGTGCGAAGTGGCTCAGTTCCGCGGCAGCAGGAAGCGCTGGCCCCGGTGATTGATCACGACGCCGTCGCGGTTGATCTCCTCGACCATCGGGCCTTCCGCGAGAGCCATGCCTTCGGTGTAGCGGCGGCCGTTGATGAAGACCGCGCGCTTGGCCGGATCCGCGGAATAGATGTGCAGGTCCACGCTGAGCTCGGCGAGCCCCGCGGCCGCCTGTGGCGGCAGCGTGTCGACGGGCGGCGCCTCGTAGCGGACCCCGCCGCCCTGCGGCGGCGCGTACGGCGCCTCCGGCAGCAACGTCGGGTCGGGCGCATCCGGCGCCTCCGAGGCGGGCGATTCGGGCATCGGCTCGTCCGGCATCGTCCGGGCGGCCGGCGAATCCTCCGGCTGCGGGACGGCGGCATCATCGGCGCGCGGCGGCGGCGCGGGAGCTGCCGTGGCCGCTCCGGAGGCGACCGGCGCTGCGGCGGGCGCCACCGCGGGCTTCGCGCCGTCGCGCAGCATGAAGTACAGGAGCACGGCGACATTCACGGCGAGCAGCACGCCGACGGCGACGAGCGCGGCCGGCAGGCGGCGATCGCCGCGGGCGACCGGCAGCTCCGCGATCGAGGGCCCGCTCTGGCGCTGGCGCTCGAGCTCGGACTTGCGCAGCGCGTCGAGGATGAAGCTCATGCGCCGGCCCCGGAAACCGGCGCCGCGAGCGTCGGCGTGCCGGGCGCGCCGAGCGCCGCGTCGAGCACGAGCTGCGTCTGCATGCCCGCGATGCCGTCCACGGCGAGGCGGCGGCTGCGCTGGAAGTCCTCGACCAGCCGCTCGAGGTCGGCATCGAACAGGTCGTCGATCGGCGCGCCCGTCGCGGGCCGGCCATTCAGCTGCTCGAGTCCCTGCCGCAGCCAGCGCACGTCGGGGCCGCGCATGCCGGCGCGCAGCGGCCGGAGCCCTCCGGCCTGCGGCCGCCACAGCACGAGGAACTCGCCGAACCAGTAGTCCGCGAGTTCCGCGACCGGCACGCGCAGCGTATCGCCCCGGACCAGCAGTCGCGCGCCGTCGCCGTCGAGGCCCGCGAGCACGACCTCGTGCGAGGCGCCGGCGCCGTCGACGAGCGAGAGGATCGCCGGGCGATTGATCAGCTTGAGCTGCGCGAAGGAGCCGCGCTGCCAGACGCAGGCGAGCCCCTGCAGGTCCGCCTGCTCGCAGCCGCGGCCGGTGCCGGGCTCGTAGGCCGCGCTCCAGAGCGCGAACAGGTCGCCGAAGGCGGAATCCAGGGTGGCGTTTCCCGCCTGGCGCGCGAGCTCATCGGCGAGCACGGGCGCGGGCTTCACGGGCAGGGCGACCGGCGCCGCGGCAACGACCGCCGTTTCCGCTGCGGGCGCGGGTTGCGCCGGCACCGCGCCCGGCGGCAGCGCGCGCCAGGCGAAGAACCCGGCCGCGGCGAGCGCCGCCGCGCCGCCCGCCACGGCGACCGCGCGCAGCCAGGGCGGCAGCACGGGCCGCCCGTAGACTTCGGCCGCCGCGCGGCGCACCAGCGCGCCGCTGACCTTGAGCTCCTCGCGCGTGTACGCGCCGAGCAGCGCGCGGTCCGCGATGACGTTGATGATGCGCGGCACGCCGCCGGAGAGGCGATGCAGCTCCGCGAGCGCGCCGCGCGTGAAGATCTCGCGGGTCGCGCCGGCGACGCGCAGGCGATGCCGGATGTAGGCGAGCGTCTCCTCGCGCCGCAGTGCCTCGAGGTGATAGCGCCCGGTGATGCGCTGGGCGAGCTGGCGCAGCTCCGGCCGCGAGAGCACCGCGCGCAGCTCGGGCTGGCCGATCAGGATGATCTGCAGCAGCTTCTGCGTGGCGGTCTCGAGGTTCGTGAGCAGGCGCACCTGCTCGAGCACGTCGGGCGCGAGGTTCTGCGCCTCGTCCACCATCAGCACGATGCGCCGGCCGCGGCCGTGCGCGTCGAGCAGGAAGTGCATCAGCAGGTCGACCAGGACCTTCACGCTGCCGGCGGCGGCGGGCGCGACGTGCACCTTGAGCTCGTCGCAGATGCATTGCAGGAACTCGGCGGGCGTCACGCGCGGGTTCAGGATCAGCGCGACGTCGCAGTGCGCGGGCAGCTGCTGCAGCAGGCTGCGCAGCACCGTCGTCTTGCCGGTGCCGACCTCGCCCGTCAGCTGGATGAACCCGCCGGCCTCGCTGATCCCGTAAGCCAGGTGCGCGAGCGCCTCCGCATGGCGCTCGCTGAGGTAGAGGTAGCGCGGGTCCGGCGTGATCGCGAACGGCTTTTCGTTCAGCCCGAAAAAGCTAGCGTACATAAGTACTTATGCATGACGGCCGGTCTGCGCCGGTGGAACATCATGCCTGAATTGACCGCCGAGGCGCACGTTTAAAGGGGACGCGTCCATTTAACCGGCAGCGCTGCCGCATGTGCCGCGATATGCGGTCTAAATGGACGCGTCCCCTTTAAACGTGCCCTTCAGCGGTCGGTGCCGCGGCGGATGGCGTCGTCGCCGAAGCGGCCGTGGATGCGATCGAGCGCGTCGTCGAGCTGGCGCGCCCCGGCGATCTCCGGCGTCGCGAACAGGTCGAGCTGCTGCTCGGGCGCGAGGTCGCTGACGCCGACGCCGAGCAGGCGCACCGCCGCGCGCGGCTGCTCCTCCAGCCAGCGGCCGAGCAGGTCGGACGCCACCTGCGCGATGAGCCGCGTTTCCTGCGTCGGCGGGTTGAAGCTCTTCTGGCGCGTGTAGGTCTCGAAATCGCGGCGCCGGATCTTCACGCTCACCATGCCCGCCTTGAACTGGCGCGCGCGCAGCCGCGCCGTCGTGCGGTCCGCGAGCTGCGCGAGGCGCTCCTGCAGTTCCTGGTGGTCGCGGATGTCGGTGTCGAAGGTCTCCTCGGAGCTGATCTGCTTCTCCGGCGCGTCCGACACGACGGGCCGGTCGTCGATGCCCGAGGCGCGGTCGCGGAAGGTCCGCGTCTCGCGGCGCAGCAGCGGCCAGAGCTCGGCGTCGGGCGCCCGGCGCAGCTGGCCGAGCGTGAAGATGCCCTGCACCTCGAGCCGCGCCGCCGTCTTCGGGCCGATGCCGAACAGGCGCCGCACCGGCAGCGGGTCGAGCGTCGCGGTCACGTCCCCGGGCCGGATGACCGTGAGCCCGTCGGGCTTCGCCATCTCCGAGGCGAGCTTCGCCAGCAGCTTGTTGTGCGACACGCCGACCGAGGCGGTGAGCCCGGTGCGCGCGCGGATGCGCGCCTTGATCTCGCGCGCCATCTGCTCCGGCGTCCCGAGCAGCGCCTGGCTGCCGGTGACGTCGAGGAAGGCCTCGTCGAGCGAGAGGCCCTCGACCAGGTCGGTGAACTCGCGGAACACCTCGAAGACCTGGTGCGACACCTCGCTGTAGCGCTTCATGCGCGGGCGCACGACCACCGCGTGGGGGCAGCGCTTCAGCGCCTCGCGCATCGGCATGGCGGAGTGCACGCCGAAGCGCCGCGCCTCGTAGCTGGCCGCCGCGACCACGCCGCGGCCCCCGGCGCCGCCGACGACCACCGGCTGGCCGGCGAGCTCCGCGTGATCGTGCTGTTCGACGGAGGCGTAGAACGCGTCCATGTCGACGTGCAGGATTGCGCGATCGCCGCTCATGCGAGCTGGAGCATGGAGTAGACCAGGCCCGCCAGCATCGTCACGCCGAGGAGCACGAGGTAGATCAGCGTGATGGCGATGAACTTGACCGCGGTCCTGGACCGCCCCTCGCCGTAGACGACGCGCATCGAGCGGAAGATGTAGTGGAGGAGGTACAGGAAGAGGAGGAAGTTGACGAAGCCGAGCACGCCGATGAACGGGAGGCGAAGGCTGGCGAGGTTGCCGAGGATCTCGACGACGCCGAGCTGCATGAACAGGAACGCATGGTTGTGCAGGAACAGCACCAGGTGCTCGGCGTAGAGCCGCCGCGGGCGCCAGTAGAACAGACGCGCGACCCCGGCCATCAGCGGCAGGAACAGGAACATCAGCTTCGGCGCCGTGGAGGCGAAGCGCTCCCAGAGCTGACGGCCGCCGTCGGCCTGCATCTTCAGGCAGGCGCGCTGCATCGCCTGCTCGAAGGAGTCGAATGCGGGGCTCTCGAAGACCTCGAACCGGCACTGGGTGCCGGCCTGCGTCGCCGCCTCGAGCCTGGCCGTGTCGATGCCTTCCGCCTTCAGTTCCCTCGCAAGCTCATCCGGGACGCCGGTCGTCCCGGGCGCGGTGGCCGGCCGCCGCTCGGCGTCGACCCCGAAGATCGTCGAATCGGGCAGGAGTGCCGACAGGGCGAAGAACAGGATGCTGATCGCGAGGTACAGCCGGAACGGCGGGAGGTAGCGCTGGTGACGTCCCGCGATGAATTCGCGCGTGAGCTCGCCGGGGCGCAGCACCAGCAGGCGCAGCGTGCGCCAGACGCGGCTGTCGAGATGCAGCAGCGAATGCGTGACGTCGCCGGCGACCTCCTTCATGGACAGCACGTGCACCGCGGCGGACTGCCCGCAGCGTGCGCAGTAGTCGCCCGCCACCGCCGCGCCGCACTCGAGGCAGGTGACCGGCGCGCGGGCGGCCGGCGCCAGGTCGTGGCGCGGCTTGAGGGCCCGCCGCTCGCAACGCACCCGGCCGCCGAAGCGCTGCGCGGTCTCGGTCCTGAGCCGCGTGGCCTCGTTCTCGAGGTAGTGGTCGAGCGCGGCCGCGCTCTCGAGTTCGTAGCGGATGATGCGCCGCTGGCGCGCGCCGGCCGGCATTTCCGGGGCCTCGATGGTGGCGCCCAGGAAGCCCGCGCAGGCCAGCACGTCCTGCACGTGCCCGGGGAGCCATGCGTCGTAGTCGGCGACGATGTCCGGGTCGAGTTCGCACTCGACTTCGTAGATGAGGTTGGACGGCACGCCCTGTCGCCCGGTTGAGCCAGGGCGATCTTAGCTCAGGCGGCGGCGAGGCGCTCGATGTGGCGGAGCTTGCCGGTGTCGGAGAGGCGGTAGAAGCGGCGCAGTTCCGCGAGCCAGGCGCCGTCGTCGCGCCGGCACAGCGCGCGCAGGCCCGGCTCCAGCCGGGCGCAGAAGCGCGCGGCGTACCGGCTGGCGCGGCGGTAGAGGGATTCGCGGCCGGCCGCGAGCGCGGGATCCACGCGCGCCCGGCGGAACAGCAGCGCGTGCAGCTCCGCGGGAAAGCGCCGCGGATGGGTCCGGCGCAGCAGCAGGATGCTCGCGACGTACTTGTCGATTTCCGCCTGCAGCTCGAGCGTCAGGCGCGACACCGGCCGGTCGTGACCGGCATGGTGGGCGACGCAGAGGAAATGGCTCACGCCTTCGAGCGCGGTCCAGCAGTCGGCGACATTCTCCGCATCGAGCGACTCGTGCGGATCGCGGCGCTCGAGGCGCGCGAGCACGCCGGGGTCGAGGTAGAGTGACATGCAGAGCTCGTCGTCCATCGCCGCGACGAAGAGCTGCTCGTCGCCCGCGGCGTCGCGGCACTCGCCCGGCAGCGACCGCCGGTCGGTGACCAGGAAGTCCGCGACGCGGCATTCCACGCGCAGGTCGTAGATCGACGTCAGCAGCGCCTCGAGCCTGCCGACTGCCGCGGTCATCTCAGTGCGTCCGCGTGCCAGGCCCGACCGGCTGCACGCCCTGGTCCATCAGCAGGCGGTGCGCGCGCCGGCTGCCGGTCTTGTGCCACAGCTCGTACAGGCGGAGCACGTCGCCCGGGGAGTGCGGCGCGGCGTCGCCGATCTCGTGCAGCACGTCGACGAGCGGCTGGAACTTGTCCTCGAGCTCGGCGAAGACCTCCGCGAGCGCGCGCTGGGGGCCGCGATGCGGCGCCTGCGCGAGCGCGCCGTAGGCCCGGCCGCCCATGGCGATGTGGTAGTCGACGTCCACCGTGCGCCTCGCGAATCCGCCGGCCAGGAAGCCCGCGACGAACAGCGCGACGTCGCCGAGGCGCTGCAGCGCGCGGTAGCGGTGCCGGTCGTCCGGCGCCTCGACGGCGTCCGCGAGCATCAGGGCGAGCGGCCTGAGCTGCGTGCGCCCGCCCGCGCCCGGCTCGAACAGCGCGTCGGTGCGCGAGAACATGGCGAGCAGGTTGACGACGTAGTGCTCGGTGTGGTCGCGCACCCTGAGGTGCTGGTGCCCGAGCGCGAGATGCAGCGCCTCGCGGAAGAACTCGCGCACGTCCGCGACGGTCAGCAGTTTCCTGTTGCGGCTGTCGCCCTGCATGGCTGCCCTCCGGCGTGCCGGCCGCGGGTGCCGGCGATGCCAGTTCAATCCTTTGGACAGCGACATTCTGCAAACTGCGTCGCAGCTTGTCGTGGCAGCCGGGCGGCGCGAGTGCTGACGGGGCGCGGATGTGACCGGGTTCGGGTGGCGCGGCCGAAGGGCAGGCCTCGCGGCAGCGGGCGACTGCGGAGCTACGGGCGGACCAAATCCGGCGAGTGAGCGCGTAAGTTCCGGCGGCGCGAGCGAGCCGGGATTTGGTCCGCCCGCAAGCTCCTACGCAACCTGCATCGACCCGCCGTCCAGCTGGAGCTCGTACGTGGACCCCGCGACCAGCTCCCGCGGGTCGAAGTCGTCCACGTTGATGATGTCCATGACGCGGCGGTCGTACTCGCGCAGCTGCGCCGCCTCGGCCTCGTTGATGATGCCGGCGGCCTGCGCCTCGCGGATCTGGCCCGGCAGGTCGAGCGCCGTCACGCGCCCCGTCTTCACGCCCTCGACACGGATGCGCTTCTCGATCGGCTCGGCCGCGATCGCGAGCCGCAGCGCCTGCTCGACGAGCCCCAGGTGGTTCCTCGGCTCGAGCGTGCGGTACACGTAGTGGCAGAGGCGCTCGCGAGCCTCGCCCGGGTTCATGACGAGTTCCGCGATCCTCGGGTTCAGCCGGTCGGAGGGCGCGGAGTACGTGAGCCCGCGCGGGAAGATGAAGGCGCGCATGAGCGCCGCCAGCCAGCGCACCGGGAAATTGCGCAGGAAGCTGTGCAGCTGTTCCTGTGCCTGGTACAGCAGCGAGCGGCAGGCATGCTCGACGAGCGGCAGGTCCGTCTCCGGCCGGCCCTGGTTCTCGTAGTGCTTGAGCACCATGGAGGCCAGGTACATGGACGAGAGCACGTCGCCGAGCCGCGCCGAGAGGTTCTCCTTCTTCTTCAGGTAGCCGCCGAGCGAGAGCATCGCCACGTCGGTCGCGAAGGCGAACGACGCGCTGAAGCGGTTGATATGCTCGTAGTAGCGCCGGGTCGGCCCGGCGACCGGCGCGCGCACGATGCGCGAGAGCGTGAGCGCCGTGAAGAACGAGCGCACCGCGTTCGAGATGGTGAAGCCGATGTGGTGGAAGAGCGCGTCGTCGAAATCGCGCAGCGCCCGCGCGCGATCGGGGTCCTGCGCGGCGTTCATCTCCTTGAGCACCCAGGGATGGCAGCGCACCGCGCCCTGGCCGAAGATGATGAGGCTGCGCGTCAGGATGTTGGCGCCCTCGACGGTGATGCTGACCGGGACCATCTGGTAGCCGCGGCCGAGGTAGTTCCTCGGGCCGAGCATGATGCCCTTGCCGCCCTGCACGTCCATCGCGTCGTTCGCGATCATGCGGCCCATCTCGGTCACGTGGTACTTGAGGATGCCGGCGGGCACGGAGGGCTTCTCGCCGCCGTCGATCGCGCCGGTCGTGACCGAGCGCGCCGCGTCCATGATGTAGGTGCGGGCGGCCATGCGCGCGATCACCGCCTCGACGCCCTCGAATCTCCCGACCGGCATGTTGAACTGGCGGCGGATGCGCGCGTAGGCGCCGGTCGAGTACACGGCGCCCTTGCCGCCGCCGGTGGCGATCGAGGGCAGCGAGATGCAGCGCCCGACCGACAGTTGCTCGACCAGCATGCGCCAGCCCTGGCCCGCCATCCTCGGCCCGCCGACGATGGCGTCGAGCGGCACGAACACGTCCTTGCCGTGCACCGGGCCGTTCTGGAACGGGCCATTCAACGGGAAGTGCCGGCGGCCGACGGTGATGCCCGGGGTGTTGCGCGGCACGAGCGCGACCGTGATGCCATGATCCGTCTGCTCGCCGCCCATGAGCCGGTCCGGGTCGTAGAGCCGGAACGCGAGGCCGATCAGCGTCGCGATGGGCGCGAGCGTGATGTAGCGCTTCGAGAAGTTGAGCCGGATGCCGGTGACCTCGCGGCCCTGGTAGATGCCCTTGCAGACGACGCCGGTGTCGGGCAGCGCGCTCGCATCCGATCCGACGCGCGGGCCGGTGAGGCCGAAGCACGGGATTTCCTCGCCGCGCGCGAGCCGCGGCAGCAGGTGATTCTTCTGCTCCTCGGTGCCGTAGTGCAGCAGCAGCTCCGCCGGCCCGAGCGAGTTCGGCACGACCACGGTCGAGGCGACCGTGCCCGAGCGGCTCGCGATCTTCACGACCACGCAGGAGTGGGCGTAGGCGGAGAACTCGAGCCCGCCGTAGCGCTTCGGGATGATCATCGCCCAGAAGCCCTTCTTCTTGATGAAGTCGAAGACCTCGGGCGGCAGGTCGGCGCGCCGGTGCGTGATGTCCCAGTCGTCGATCATGCGGCAGAGCTCTTCGCAGGGCCCGTCGATGAAGGCCTGCTCCTCGGCGGAGAGCTTCGGCGGCCTGGCGGAGAGCAGCTTGGTCCAGTCGGGCCCGCCGGTGAAGAGCTCGCCGTCCCACCACACGGTGCCGGCCTCGAGCGCCTCGCGCTCGGTGCGCGACATCGGCGGCAGCATGCGCTTGTAGATCCGGAAGAAGCGGTTGGAGATCAGGAAGCGCCTGAGCGGGCGGATGTTGAGCAGCACGTGCGGGACGTAGAGCGCCCACAGCGTCGCCTTCCACCACAACGGCCCGGCGCCGAAGAAGCTGTAGTAGACGAGCAGCACGCCGAGCACGAGGGTCGCTTTCGCGAGGCTGGCGCGCTGGTAGGCGAGCCACAGCACCAGGCTCGCGAGCAGCAGGATCCAGAGGGCTGACAGGAACATGGCCTCCGTACCTTATACCGCTTGCAGCATGGGATGCGCGATTAGGGCATGCACCCTATTGCACCGCAAAAATAGTGCCGGGTCGTACATTTCGTACATGTCCAGGTTCATCAACATGTACGAAATGTACGACCCGGCACCAGAGGACTAGCTCAAGGCATCGGCCGCAGATCGACCTCGCGCACATAGGTCACGCCAAGGAAGCGGCGCATCTCGAGCCGCGGGGCGGCCTGCTCGCGCTGCCGATCCTGGTCGGCCGTCGCCCAGTGCGCGGCGGAGATTTTCTCGTATGCCTCGTCGTCCGCCTTGCTGTAGTCGAGCGCCTTGCCGTAGCTCGGATACAGCGTGCAGAACAGCACGTCGTAATCGTTCTCGTCGCCCGGCGCCTTGACGAACGACTTGTAGTCGAGGATCAGGCCCTGCTTCCTGGCCTCCTCGTTGATGGGCTCGGAATGGCTGCGGATCCACTTCATGTAGGTGTCGAACATCCCTGGATTCGTGCGATAGGCGGCGCATTCCCACACCGGGCCCTCGGTCCAGTGTTCCTGCGCGGCGGCGGCGGCGGCGGCGCAGCCGAGACCCGCGGCCACCAGGCCGGTAATGATCGTCTTCATGTGTTCCCCCTCAGCGTTGGTTGTTGGATGCCCGCCTCGAGGGCGGGTGTGCCCGGCATGCTACGCCATCTGGTCGCGCGCCGCGGGCCTTCGCTACCAGGCGATGCCGTAGTCCTCGCCGTGGTTGCTCGATCCGCCCCAGAACGTGCCGTGGGCGTGATCCAGCATGATCGCGTTGATCGGCCCCGAGGTGCGCGACTGGTACTCGAGCCTGTAGCCGCGCGCCTTGAGGTCGCGCCGCACCCAGTCGGGCATCGCGCTGTTCAGCGTGATCCGGCCCGGGAAGATCTCGTGCATGCCGAAGGAGTCGTGCATCTGCCAGCTGTTGAAGTTCGGCGCCTCCGCCGCCTGCTGCGGCGTCATGCCGAACTCGACCACGTTCAGGAAGAACTGCAGCAGGTTCTGGTCCTGCGTATCGCCGCCCTGCACCGCGAAGGCGAGCCACGGCTTGCCGTCCTTGAACGCGAGCGAGGGCGTGAGCGTCACGCGCGGGCGCTTGCCGGGCTCGATCACGTTGAAGGGGTTTTCGGCGGGATCGGTCACGAACATCTGCGCGCGCTGGCTCACGCCGATGCCGGTCCTGCCCGCGATCACCGCCGGCAGCCAGCCGCCGGAGGGCGTGATCGAGACCAGCCAGCCCTCCTGGTCGGCCGAGACAACGCTGGTCGTGCCGCGCAGCATCGTCCCCTCGACGGGATCCGTCGCCGCGGCGAAGCGCCGCGCGTCGAATTCGGGCGTCACGGCCGCGCGGCGCTGCAACAGCTCGAGATACGGATTCGAGCCGTCCTGGAAGGGATACGGATCGCCCGGCCCGATGGCCGGGTCATTCACGTCGGGCTTGACGAGCGCCGCGCGCTGCTTCGCGTACTCCTTCGACAGCAGGCCGCGGATCGGCTCGTCGGGCGGGAAGTACGGGTCGCCGTAGTAGAAATCGCGGTCGGCGAATGCGAGGCTGATCGCCTGGTACACGGTGTGGATGTACTGCGCGCTGTTGTAGCCCATCGCCCGCAGGTCGAAGTTCTCCAGGATGTTGAGCGCCTGCAGCATCGCGGGACCCTGGGTCCAGCGGTCGAGCTTGTAGACGTCGACGCCGCGGTAGTTCGCGTGCACCGGCTCCTCGAACTCGACGCGCCACTTCGCGAGGTCCTCCCGGGTCACGAGCCCGCCCTGCTCCTGCAGGCCGCGCGCGAACTCCTCGCCGATGTCGCCGCGGTAGAAGCGCTCGTAAGCCGCCATGATCGCTTCCTTGCGCGAGCGGCCGGCCGCAAGCGCCTGCGCCTCGGCTTCGACCAGCTTGCGCAGCGTCGCCGCGAGGTCCGGCTGGCGGAAGATCTCCCCGGCGCGCGGGGCCTCGCGCGCCTGCCCGAGGTGCGGCAGCATCACGGCCTTCGCGTACGGCCATTGCCTGATCTTCTCCTTCTCCAGCTCGATGCGATCCGCGGTTTCCGCGTCGATGGCGTAGCCGTCGGCGAGCGAGATCGAGGGCGCCAGCACGTCGGCGAGCGAGAGCCGTCCGAACTCGGCGAGCATCACCATGAGCGCGCCGGGCGTGCCGGGCGTGACCGCGGCCAGCGGCCCCTCCTCCGGCGGGTACCGGAGGCCCTTCTTGCGGTAGAAATCCGCGGTCGCGCCCGTCGGAGCGACCCCCAGGCCATTGATGGCGACGATGCGGCCCGTCTGCGGGTTGTGGACGAGCGCCTGCGTCTCGCCACCCCAGGACAGCACGTCCCACATCGTCGAGGTCGCGGCGAGCATCGCGCAGGCGGCGTCCACGGCGTTGCCGCCCTGCTCGAACATGCGCGCGCCCGCAGTCGCCGCCAGCGGCTTGCCCGTGATGGCCATCCAGTGCGAGCCGTGCAACGGCGGTTTCTGGGTCTTCTCCTGCGCCATCGCGGTCGTCGCCGCGATGGTCGCGATCATCGCCGCCGTGGCGAGCGCCGCGCATCGGTTCCGGAGCGACATGGGACTCCCCCTCAGATCAGGTCCTTGACGCCGTCGCGTTCCTCGAGCAGCTCCTTGTGCGTCGCGTCCATGCGGCCGCGGCTGAACTCGTCCACCGCGAGCCCCTGCACGATCGCGTAACGGCCGCCCTTGCAGGTCACCGGGACGGAGTACATGACGCCCTCGGGGATGCCGTAGCTGCCGTCGGAGGCGACCGCCATGCTGGTCCAGTCGCCGTCCGCCGTGCCGGCCACCCAGTCGCGCACGTGGTCGATCGCCGACGACGCCGCGGAGGCCGCCGACGAGGATCCGCGCGCCTTGATGATGGCCGCGCCGCGCTGCTGGATCGCCGGGATGAACTGCTCGCGGTACCACGGCGTGTCCACCAGCGACTTCGCGGGCTTGCCGCCGATGGTGCAGTGGGAAATGTCCGGGTACTGCGTCGCGCTGTGGTTGCCCCAGATGATCATGCGGCGGATCGCGGTCACGTGGGTGCCGGTCTTCTCGGCGAGCGCGGCGAGCGAGCGGTTGTGGTCGAGGCGCGTCATCGCGGTGAAGTTCTGCCGCGCGATGCCCGGCGCGTTCGAGGCCGCGATCAGCGCGTTGGTGTTCGCGGGGTTGCCGACGACCAGGACCCGCACCTCGCGGCTGGCGGCCTCGTCGAGCGCCTTGCCCTGGGCCGAGAAGATCTGCGCGTTCGCGAGCAGCAGGTCCTTGCGTTCCATGCCGGGCCCGCGCGGGCGCGCGCCGACGAGCAAGGCGTAGTCGCAGTCGCGGAACGCCGCCCTCGCGTCGTCGGTCTGGACGATGCGGTTGAGCGTCGGAAAGGCGCAGTCGGACAGCTCCATCACGACGCCCGCGAGCGCGGGCAGCGCGGGCGTGATCTCGAGCAGGTGCAGGTTGACCGGCTGGTCGGCGCCCAGCATCTGCCCGGAGCCGACGCGGAACGCGAGCGCATAGCCGATGTGGCCGGCGGCGCCGGTGATGGCGACAGTGACGGGTTTTTTCATCGGCAAGCCCGGGTGGGAATCGGGCCGCAATTGTAGCAGCGATCAGGCCGCCGCCGGCCTTGCCGCCGGGGCGCCATCGGTGTTGTCATGGCCGCCCATGCCCAGGCGCCGTCCCGCCGCCGCCGAGCCGCATCTGGTGCCGTTCGACGGCGGCTTCACGCTGGCCGACTTCCCGACCGCGCCGCCGGCCGGCGCGCCCGGCAAGGAGGCGCTGCAGGAAGAACTGCGCGACCTCGTGGACGAACTCGACCGGCTGCAGCAGCTCCTGTTCGCCGACCAGCGCTTCGCGGTGCTCGCCGTGTTCCAGGCGATGGATGCGGCCGGCAAGGACAGCACGATCCGCAAGGTCTTCTCCGGCGTGAATCCCGCGGGCTTCCGCGTGCACGCCTTCGGCCGTCCGAGCGAGCTCGAGCTGCGCCACGACTTCCTGTGGCGCTGCGCGCAACGGCTGCCCGAGCGCGGCAGGATCGGGATCTTCAACCGCAGCCACTACGAGGAAGTGCTGGTGGTGCGCGTGCACCCGGAGCTGCTCGCCGCGCAGCGGTTGCCGGAGGCGGATGCGGACCGCCTCTGGCGCGAGCGCTTCGAATCGATCCGCGAGTTCGAGCGGCATCTCTCGCGAAACGGCACCGTCATCGTCAAGTTCTGGCTCAACGTGTCGCGGCGGGAACAGGCGGCGCGCCTGCGCGAGCGCATCGAGGACCCGGACAAGAACTGGAAATTCCGGCTCGGCGACCTCGACGACCGCGCGCACTGGCGGTCGTTCATGCAGGCCTACGAGGATGCGCTGCGCCAGACTTCGCGCGAATGGGCGCCCTGGCATGCGATTCCGGCGGACGACAAGCCCTACATGCGGGTGGCCGTCGCGCGCGTGATGGTGGCGACGATGCGGCGGCTCGGGCTGCGGCATCCGCCGGTGGACGCGTACCAGCGCCGGGAACTCGCCCAGGGCCTGAAACGCCTCGACGGGGAGTGAGCGCGGCCTTCAGCGATCCTCGGGCACGTGCTCTTCCAGCCAGCCGGGATAGGCCTCCTCGAGCCGCGCCAGCTCCGCGTCCGCCTCCGCATCCCGGCCGGCGGCGCGCAGCGCCTCGATCTCGGCGTACCACTGCTCGGGCGCACGCGGCTTCGCGGCCGCCTCCTGCGTGCTGCGCAGATCGCCGATCTGCCTGAGGCCCGTCACGGGAGGCGCCGCGGCGTCCTGCGCCGGGACGGCGGCCGCGCGCCCCGCCGGCTCGCGCAGCGCTTCCGCCTCCGGCATCGGCAGTTCCGCGGACGCCTCCTTGCCCGCGGCATCCGCGGCAGCGGGTTCCACGGCAGCGGATGCCGCGGCAGCGGATTCCGCGGGGGACGCCGCCTGCGGCGCGGCCGGTGACGCCGGCGCCGGCACCGCCGCCGGCGCGACGTCGGATTCGGTCACGGGCACGGGACTCCGGATCGCCTCGTATTGCCATTGCACGATGACGACCGCGAGCAGCAGCGAGGCGGCGAGGGACGCCGGCAGCCACCAGCGGCCGGTGTGCGGCGCGAGTGCGCGGCGCGCCTCGGCGCGGATGCGCTCATCCGTGGCGCGCGGCGGCACGCCCGCACCGCGCGTGAGCACGCGCCGCCACGCCTCGCGATCGATCGGCTCGTCGTCTTCCTGCATCATCTCAGTCGGCGGGCGCGTCGGCGCCCAGCATCTCCTTCAGTTTCGCCGTCGCGTACCGCAACCGGCTCTTGGCCGTCTCCGCGTTCACGTTCATCGCCTCGCCGATCTCGGCCACGGACATTCCGCCTTCCACGTACAGCAGGAATGCGTTGCGCTGTTCCTGCGGCAACCGTGCGAGCGCGCCTGCCAGGCGCCTGCCCGATTCATCCGCGAGCGCCGCCGGCAGCGGGCCGGCCGCCGGATCGTCGGCGGCCGCCGCGATCGCGTCGTCATCCGCCGTCTCGCGCGCGCCGCGACGGCCGTGCCGGCGCCAGTGATCCATGCAGCAGTTGTGCGCGATCCGGTACAGCCAGGTCGCGAATCGCGCCTGCGGGCGGTAGTCGCCGCGATGCGCGATCACGCGCGACCAGCATTCCTGGAAGACGTCGTCGGTCGCCGCATCGTCCGCCACCGTGCGCCGGATGAAGCGCCACAGGCCCGCGCGATGGTTCGAATAGAGCAGGTCGAACGCGCGCGCGTCGCCCCTGGCGTAGCGCAGCATCAGTTGCGCATCGGCGTCCCCTGCCTCCATCGCCGGCCACTGTACGCCGGATGGCCTGACCGGCCCTCTGTTGAACGCTTCCGGCCCCCGCCGGGTGTTCCATTCCTGCGCAAAAACGACCTGGGACCACTGGGAGCGCGCTCGAAAGGGGCCGCCAATCAAGGAAAATGACTGCGTAACTTATTGATTCAAATAAGAAAGCACCATGACCCTCATTCTGATCGCAAAAAGTGCTTGCATTGGAGTCGGTGTTATAGTTCACTACAACACCAGAGGAGCACATCAGTACATCGGAACGGCAATAGGGCCGGCCCGAACTGAGAGCGAAAGGAAAGGAGAAGGTCATGTTCACGATGGTTGCAAACAGCACTCGGATGGCGGTCAGCGCAGTGGCAGCGGTCGCGGTCGTGTCGTTCAGCGGCCTTGTGCTGGACCAGGCCCACATCGCCTCGGCCCCCAAGGGCCATGTGGAAATCGGCGAGCTGACCCCGGTCGGCACGGCGCAGATGGCGTCGACGATGCTCCCGGAAGTGACCGTGTTCGCCAGGCGCGAGGCCGCGACGGACACGCTGCTGGCGGCGGCGGAACTGCCCGAGATCGTGGTCAGCGCGAAGCGCGTGGCCTACGTCGTCGCCAAGGCCCAGGCCGCCACGGGCGGGCAGTCGAGCGTGGGCCTCAAGGCCTCCGCCGAGAGTGCTCTGCTAAAGTAGTCTGGTAGCGGGCTAGCTCACTTAGACGGGACGCATGGACACCAACTGGAACGACAGCCTGCCGATCTACCGCCAGCTGCGCGACCGCGTGGTGGCGATGATCCTGGAGGGCGTGCTGAACGACGGTGACCCGCTGCCGTCGGTCCGTAGCGTCGCGGCCGAGTACCGGCTGAACCCGCTGACGGTCCTGAAGGGTTACCAGCAGCTCGTAGACGAGCAGCTGGTCGAGAAGCGCCGCGGACGCGGCATGTTCGTGACCGAAGGCGCGCGCCGCGCGCTTCTCAAGGACGAACGCCAGCATTTCCTCGAGGAGGAATGGCCCAGGATCGCGGGCCGCATCCAGCGCCTCGGCTTCGAGCCGAAGGAGCTGCTGGAGCACCTCGACAAGATTCCACCGGAGCCGGCGCCGAGCCTGAAGGGCGCGCCGGAACCCGATGCCGCCGAGGGAGACGAGCGTGACTGACGACCTGATCGTGGCGCGCGGGCTCGGCAAGAGCTTCGGCGCGACTCGCGCACTCGATGACGTGTCCTTCTCGGTGAAGCCCGGCCGCATCGTCGGCCTGATCGGCCCGAACGGGGCCGGCAAGACCACCGCGCTCAAGGCACTGCTCGGCCTGACCCGCTTCGAGGGCGCGCTCTCGGTGCTCGGGCTCGATCCCTACCGCCAGCGCCACCGGCTGATGCAGGACGTCTGCTTCATCGCGGACGTCGCCGTGCTGCCGCGCTGGATCCGCGTGCGCCAGCTGATTGAGTTCGTCGCGGCCACGCACCCGAAGTTCCGCCGCGAAGTCTGCGAGCATTTCCTCGCGCGCAGCGACATCAAGCGCGGGAGCCGCGTCAAGGAGCTCTCGAAGGGCATGGTGACGCAGCTGCACCTGGCGCTCGTGATGGCGATCGACGCCCGGCTGCTCGTGCTCGACGAGCCCACGCTCGGCCTCGACATCCTGATGCGCAAGCAGTTCTACGAGACGCTGCTGAACGAGTATTTCGACGAACAGCGCACCATCCTCGTCACGACACACCAGGTCGAGGAGGTCGAGCACATATTGACGGACCTGTTGTTCATTGACCGCGGGCGCATTGTGCTCGACGCGGCGATGGACGAAGTGCAGGAAAAGTACGCGCAGGTGGCGGTGCGCCCGGAGCACGTCGCCGCCGCGCGCACGCACCAGCCGCTGGCCGAGCGCCAGGGGCTGGGGCGGACGCACATGCTGTTCCGCGACACGCCACGCGCCGACCTCGAGCGCCTCGGCGAGGTCGGCGTGCCGTCGGTTGCCGACCTGTTCGTCGCCGTGATCCAGGGAGCCCGCGCATGAACCGCTTCATCTGGCTGGTCCGCCGCGAGATCTGGGAGCACAAGGCGATCTGGGTGGCGCCGCTGATCGTGATCGGCTGCCTGGTGCTCGCCGCGCTCACCGGGAACATCCACCTCGGGCCGATCGGGACCGGCGACGGGCTCGGCGCCATCGCGCCGGATCACCAGGCGCGCATCGTGCTGATCGCCTATGCGGGCCTGGCGCTCGTGGTGTTCATGGTGATGGGCATCGTGTCGTTCTTCTATTCGCTGGACTCGCTGTACGCGGACCGGCGCGACCGCTCGGTGCTGTTCTGGAAGTCGCTGCCGCTGTCGGATGCGGAGACCGTGCTGTCGAAGTTCGCGGTGGCGGCGATCGTGATCCCGCTGGTGGCGCTCGTGGGCGCCGTGCTCTCGCAGTTCGTCATTGCCGTGGGCGGCTCGGCCAAGCTGGCGTTGGCGGGGCAGGCCGCGGGCGTGATGTGGAACGCGCAGGCGATCAGCGGTGGGCTCGTCATCGCCGTCGTCTGGTCGATCACGGCGATGCTCTGGTACGCGCCGGTCGTCGGCTACCTGATGCTGGCCTCGGCCTGGGCGCCCAAGGGACCGTTCCTGTGGGCGGTGCTGCCGCCGGCAGGACTCTACATGCTCGAGCGCGTGCTGCTGCAGACCAACCACGTCGGCGGCTTCATCAAGGAGCGCATGTTCGGGCTGGTGCGGCTGGTGCGGCCCGAGGCCGCCGCCGACGTCGATCCCGCCACCGGCGACGAGGTCCGCGGCCAGTTGATCAGGCTGAGCGATCTCGACCTCGCGGGCAGCCTGCAGGATTTCTACACCTCGGCGGACCTGTGGCTGGGCGTCATCGCGGCCGCGGTCCTGGTCGCCGCCGCCATGTGGGTTCGCCGCTACCGCGACGAGACCGCCTGAACCCTGTCCGCTCCGGAGCCACACGAATGAACACCCCCATCCGCGTTACCGTCGCGCTCGCGCTGCTGGCCACGTCCCTCCCGGCACTGGCGGCGAGCGCGACGGTGACGCGTTCCTGGAAGTACAAGCCGGAATCGTCGGCCGGGCTCGCCGTGCGCAACCTCATCGGCGACGTGCGCATCGAGCGCGGCACCGAACCCGTTTTCCATGTCACCGCGCGCGCGACGGTGGAGGCGGACACCCTGGCCGAGGCCGAGCGCCTCGCCGGCCTGATCGAATACCGCACGGCGGACGTCGGCGCCGGCTCCCGCTTCGACGTGGCGTTCCCGCGCGAGCACTTCCACAGGATCTACTACTCCGGCGGCTACTCGAGCTGGTGGGGTGCCACCTACGTGGAATACCTCGGCGAGCGCATCCGCCTGACCCACGACCGCGACGATGCGGTCGCAGTGCGCGTGGACCTCGTGATCCGCGCGCCCGCAGGGGCGCGGCTCGACGTGGACAACGTGTTCGGCGAATCCGCCGCCAATGGCTACTCCGGCAATCTCGGGCTCGACGGCTCGAGCGGCCTGCTGCGTTCGACGGGCGGCGAGGGCGAGGTCGAACTCGACAGCGGCAGCGGCCCGGTCGAGGTCGCGCGCCACCGCGGCAGCGTGCGAGCGGATACCGGCAGCGGGCCGGTGCGCATCGCCGATTGCGAGTGCGAGATCGACGCGGACACGGGATCGGGCGGAGTGGAGGTGCGTGGCGGCAAGGGCCGCGTGCGCGCCGACACGGGCTCCGGCCGCGTCGCGGTCGAGGCCTTCGCCGGCCCGATCGAGGCGGATACGGGCTCGGGCTCCGTGCGCGCGCGCGACGTGAGCGACGTGCGCGAGCTCGACGTGGACACGGGCTCCGGAAGCGTGGAGGTGCAGGGCGACCTCTCGGCCCTCGGGAGCCTGCGCATCGACACCGGTTCCGGCGGCGTGCACCTGCGCTCGAGCGCCACGCCCTCGATCGAGATCCGCGTCGACACCGGCTCGGGCGGCGTCGACGTGGATGCTCCCGGCGCGGACGTGCGCGAGTCGGACGGCGTCTGGACCGTGCGCCTCGGCGCCGGCACCGGCCGCGGCGTCATCGACACCGGCTCCGGCAGCGTCGACATCGTGATCGGCCCCTAGCCGGCCAGCAGCACCGCCTCGGCGTGCTCCTGCGCCTCGGGCGTGCCGAACAGCACGACGACGTCCCCTTCGCGCAGCTTCGTCTCCGGGTCCGGGTCGCGGCCCACGATGCCGTCGCGGCGGATCGCCGAGAACGACACCTCGGCGCCGCGCTCCCGCACCTCCCGGATCGTGCGCCCGACCGACCAGGCGCCCGGCGGCAGCACCACCGTGTGCAGCTCCTCGCGCAGCGCGTGCGTCTCGTCGATGAGCTCCGCCGCCTCGCGCCGGAACACGGTGCGCAGCATCCGGTAGCGCTCGTGGCGGATGTCGCCGACCGTGCGGATCACGCGGGACAGCGGCACGCCGAGCGTCAGGAGCGCGTGTGACACCAGCGTGAGCGCCGCTTCCAGCGTCTCGGGCACGACCTCGGTCGCGCCGGAGGCGAGCAGCTGCTCGAGCTGCGTGTCGTCCATGGTGCGCACGAGGATCGGCAGGTCGCGCCGCTGCCGGCGCACGGCCTGCACGATCGCGACCGAGCGCGCGGGGTCGGAGAAGGTCACGATGACCGCGCTCGCGCGGTCGAGGCCGACCGACTGCAGCATGTGCTCGTCCGAGGCGTCGCCGTACAGCACCGGGTCGCCCGCCGCGCGCGCGGTCCGCACGCGGAAGGAATCGAGGTCCATGGCGATGAACTCGAATCCCTGGCCCTCGAGCACGCGCGCGACGTTCTGCCCGACGCGCCCGTAGCCGCAGAGGATCACGTGCTCGCGCGCCGCCAGCGCCCGGGTCGCCGTGTCGGCGCGGCCGAGGTCGGTCTCGGAGGGCCCCGTCTCGCGCAGCAGGAAGCGGGCGATGCGCTTGTTGTGCTGGATCAGGAATGGCGCGAGCAGCATGCTGAGCGTGATCGCCGCGAGCAGCGGCTGCGTCAGGTCCGCGCCGATGAGGCGGTTCTGCAGCAGCAGCGCCAGCAGCGCGAATCCGAACTCGCCGCCCGGCGAGAGCACGATGCCGGCGCGCAGCGCCTTGAACCACTGCCCGGCGAAGGGCCGGCCGGCGAGCAGGACGACCGCCGCCTTCAGCACCAGGATGCCGGCCAGCATCGCGAGCACGAGCGGCAGCTGCCGGAGCAGCGCCGGCACGTCGAGCTGCATGCCGATGGTGACGAAGAAGAGCCCGAGCAGCGTGTCGCGGAACGGGCGGATGCCCGCTTCCACCTGGTAGCGGTACTCCGATTCCGCCAGCATCATGCCGGCCAGGAACGCGCCGAGCGCGAAGGTGAGACCGGCCGCGTGCGTGGCCCAGGCGGCCCCGATCGCGACGAACAGCACGGCGAACGTGAACAGCTCCGGCGCGCCGCTGCCCGCGATCTCGTGGAACAGCGGCCGCAGCAGCCAGCGGCCCGCCGCGAGCACGATGACGAGCGCGACCGCCGCCTTGGCGACGGCCGCGGCGATCTGGACGTTGGTGTAGGACTCCGCGGGCGAGGCGAGCACGCCCGCGAGCGCCAGGAACGGCACGACCGCGAGGTCCTGGAACAGCAGCGTGCCGAAGACCAGCCGGCCGTGCGTGCGGTTCAGCTCGTCCCGCTCGGTGAGCTGGCGCAGCACGATCGCCGTCGAGGACATCGCGACCGCGCCGCCGAGCACGATCGCGACCTCGGGCTCGAGACCGAAAGCCCAGGCGACGCCCGCCACCACGGCGGTCGTGACGCCGACCTGCAGGCCGCCGAGCGAGAAGACCTCGCCGCGCATGGCGATCATGCGCGGCAGCGAGAACTCGAGCCCCAGCGTGAACAGCAGGAACACGACGCCGAACTCGGCGAGCGTCGCGGTCGTCTCGGTCGTGGCGACCCAGCCGAGCGCGTGCGGGCCGACCGCCATGCCGACCGCGAGGAAGCCGACGACCGGCGGCATGCGCAGGCGCCGCACCGCCGCCACGACGACGAGCGTCGCGGTGAGCAGCAGCAGGATGTCCTCGAGGATGCTGTTGGCCAGCGGCGGGGCCTCCCGTGCCCATGTTGTCGCCCGGCAGACCGCGACGCAAACCCCTTGCGCGGTGCGACGAGGGGCGCGCCCTGCTAGCATCGTTTGCGACAGCGGGGAGGGCGCCTTGCAGCTCGAGGCGGTGGAGGAGGCCGGCCAGCGCCGGTTCCGGTTCTCAGGGCGCTGGACCGTCGACGAGGCGGCCGCGCTCGAGGCGCGCCTGCAGCACGCCGCGGCCGGCGCGTCCGGCCCGGTCCTGCTCGATGCCGGCGCCGTCGCCGCGATGGACCTGACCGGCGCCTGGCTGCTGCGCTCCTTCGAGCGCCGCCTCGCGGCGGCGGGCTGCCGCGTCGACTGGGCCGGCGGGCGCCCGCACCAGCTCGGGTTCATCGACCGCGCGATGGCAGGCGCCGCGCACGCCGAGCCGCCGGTCGCGGAGACCCTGGGCGCGCTGCGCCGTCCGCTGCGCGAGATCGGCCGCCGCACGGTGGGCGCGCGCGAGGAGGTCCTGGACGCGCTCGCGTTCTTCGGCGCGGTGGTCGCGACCGCGGGGCGCGCGCTCGCGAGCGGGAGGCGGCTGCGGCTGCCGTCGGTCGTGCGGCACGTCTGGGAGACGGGCGTGACGGCGATCCCGATCGTCGCCCTGATCGCCTTCCTGATCAGCGTCATCGTCGCCTACATCGGCGCCCAGCAGCTCCGCAAGTTCGGCGGCGAGATCTTCGTCGTGGACCTGGTGACGGTCGCGGTGCTGCGCGAGCTCGGGGTGCTCCTGACCGCGATCATCGTCGCGGGCCGCTCCGGGAGCGCCTACGCGGCCGAGCTCGGCGTGATGAAGCTGAACGAGGAGGTGGACGCGCTGCGCGCGATCGGCATGGACCCGACCGAGGTGCTGGTGCTGCCGAGGGTGATCGGCCTCGTGATCGCGCTGCCGGCGCTCACCGTGGTCGCGGACGCGATGGGGCTCGCGGGCGGGGCGCTGCTGTCCTGGTACCTCGTGGACATCCCGTTCAACCAGTACCTCGAGCGCATGCAGGGCTCGATCGCGGAATGGACATTCTGGGTCGGCATCGTGAAGGCGCCGGTGTTCGCGTTCCTGATCGCGATGGTGGGCACCCTGCGCGGCATGCAGGTCCGGCATTCCTCGCGCGAGCTCGGGCGGCTCACGACCGTCGCCGTGGTCCAGTCCATCTTCCTCGTGATCCTCGCGGACGCCGTGTTCGCCGTGATCTTCATGGAGCTCGACATCTGATGGATCCCGTCATCGAGGCCAGCGGCATCGTCAACCGCTTCGGCGCGCAGGTCGTGCACGACGGCCTCGACCTCGAGATCCGCCGCGGCGAGGTGTTCGGCATTGTCGGCGGCTCCGGCAGCGGCAAGTCGGTGCTGCTGCGCACGCTGCTCGGCCTGCAGCGGCCCGCGTCCGGCAGCGTGCGCATCGAGGGCCGCGAGATCGCGCGCCAGTCGCCGCGCGAGCTGCTCGCGGTCAAGCGCCGGTACGGCGTCATGTTCCAGCGCGGGGCGCTGTTCTCGTCGCTCACGGTCCAGCGCAACGTCGAGCTGCCGATCGCGGAGCACTACGGCCTCGGCCGCGCGACGCTCGGGGAGCTGGCGCTCCTCAGGATCCGGATGGTGGGCCTGCCGGAGGACGCCGCCGGCAAGTACCCGGCGCAGCTGTCGGGCGGCATGGTGAAGCGCACCGCGCTCGCCCGCGCGCTCGCGCTCGACCCGGCGATCCTGTTCCTGGACGAGCCCACCTCGGGCCTCGACCCGATCTCCGCCGCCGCCTTCGACCGCCTGGTCCTGTACCTGCAGCAGGCCCTCGCGCTGACGGTCGTGATGATCACCCACGATCTGGATACCATCTTCAGGGTCTGCAACCGGATCGGGGTGATCGTGGACGGGCGGATGATCAGCGGGACGCTCGGGGAGATCACCGGGAACGACCATCCCTGGATCCGGGAGTATTTCCACGGCGAGCGCAGCCGCGCGGCGCGTGGAGGGGCGGGTGGCGATGGATAGGGAAGCGAATTACGTCGCGGTCGGGGCCTTCGTGCTGCTCGTGCTGGTCATGGCCGCGGGCTTCGTCCTCTGGTACACCGAGACGGGCGACAGCCGCGACTACCGGCGCTACGAGATCTACTTCGACGGCAGCGTGTTCGGGCTCTCCGAGGGCGGCTCGGTGCGCTACCTCGGCGTCGCGGTCGGGCGCGTCGCGCGCATCGGCATCGACCCGCGGAATCCGGGGCGCGTGCGCGTGATCGCCGACATCGCCGAGGAGACGCCGGTCGAGGAGGGCACGATCGCGCGCCTCGCGTTGCAGGGCGTCACCGGGCTCCTGTTTATCGACCTGCGCCCGCGGGACCCGGCGAAGAGGCGCCAGCCGGCCATCGAGGGCCTCGAGCACCCGGTGATCCCGTCCGAGCAGTCGGACTTCGACGTGTTCGTGAGCAGCCTGCCGGACGTCGTCGCGAAAGCGGGCGAGGCGCTCAACCGCATCAACGCCGTGCTCTCGGACCGCAACATCGAGGCGGTCACGACCGCGGCCGGCAACGTCGAGGCGGCGAGCGGCGGCCTGCCGCAGACGGTCGCCGACGCGCGCGCGATGTTCGCGGAACTGCGCGCGGCCGCGGAGGAGATGAAGGGCGCCGCCGCCAACCTGCGCGGCCTGACGGATGCGAGCGGCGAGCAGATCAGGGTCGCCGTGGCGCGCCTGCGCGAGGTGGCCACTAACGTGGCCTCGACGACCGCGCGCCTCGACCGGTTCATCGAGCGCAACGAGGGCAACCTCGACCGCTTCGCCGACCAGGGGCTCGCGGAGTTCGAACAGCTGCTGCGCGAGACCCGCCAGGCCGTGCGCGCCTTCGAGTCGCTCTCCGAGAGCCTCGAGCGCGACCCGTCGCGCCTCGTCTACAAGCCGGCGCCGTCCGGCGTGGAGATCCCGCCATGAGAACGACGCCCGCCCTGGCTGCGATCGCGCTCGCCGCCTGCGCGACCGGATGCGTCGGCGGCCTGAGGGACACGGACCCCGGGCCGCTGACGTACCGCGTCGGCGCGCCGGAGCTCGTGGGGGGCGACGCGCTTACGGCCGACCTCGTGGTCGCGCGGCCGGAATCCGCGCCCGGGCTCGGCGTGAACCGCATCGCCACCGTGTGGCCGGGGCGGCGCTTCGACTACTACGCGGGCGCGCGCTGGGCGGAAGAGCTGCCGCTGATGGTGCAGTCGGCGCTCGTCGAGTCGCTCGCCGGCGCGCGCCGGCTGCGCTCGGTGCAGGGCGACCTCGGGCGCTTCCGCGCCACGCACGTGCTGGCCGTCAAGGTGCAGTCCTTCGAGGCGGACTACGGCGCGGGCGGCGTCCCCGTCGCGCGCGTGGCGCTCGCCGTGACGCTCGGCCGCCAGTCCGATCGCCAGGTGCTGGCGTCGTTCACGGTCGCGGTCGAGCAGGCGGCGGCGGCGAACCGCCTGGCGGAGGTGGTCGCGGCGATGGACGCGGCCTTCGGCCGCGCCGCGACCGAGGTCGCGACCCGCAGCTTCGACGCGATCGCCGCCGACCTTCAGGCGCCGGCGAACATCCGTCCGTAGCCCGCCTCGCCGCGCGCCTGCGACAGCAGGAGCCGCAGGAATTCCGCGGCCGTCATGGGCTCGCCGAACAGGCGGCCCTGCCCGTAGTGGCAGTCGCGGCTCCGGAGGTAGTCGAGCTGCTGCTTCGACTCGATGCCCTCGGCCACGACCTCGAGCGACAGGTTCTTGCCGAGCTCGATGATGGTGCGGATGAGCGTCGCGTCGGAGGGCGACACCACCGCGTGGCGCACGAACGACTGGTCGATCTTCAGCGTGTGGACCGGGAACTGCTGCAGCGCCGACAGCGACGAGTACCCGGTGCCGAAGTCGTCGATCGCGAGGTGCAGGCCCATCGCGTGCAGCTCGTCCAGCAGCCGCACCATGCGCCCGGCCTCGGTCATCAGGGTGGTCTCGGTGATCTCGAGTTCGAAGTTCGAGGGCGCGACGCCGGTGTCGTCGAACACCGAGCGGTAGCGGGTCAGGAACTCGGCCTGGCGCAGCTGCTTGAGCGACAGGTTGATGGAGATCCGGCCCGGCTTCGGCACCTGGTCCTGCCAGCTGCGGTAGTCGCGGCAGACCCGCTTCAGCACCCACTCGCCGATCTCCTGGATGAGGTTCGACTCCTCCGCGAGCGGGATGAACTGCGCCGGCGGGATGTCGCCGTGCCCCGGCAGCCGCCAGCGCACCAGCGCCTCGGCGCCGGCCACCCGGCCGTCGCGCAGGTCCACCTTGGGCTGGTACAGGATCACGAGCTCCTCGCGCTCGACCGCGCGGCGCAGCTTGCTCTTCAGCATGAGGCGCTCGACCGCGACCGCGCTCATCTCCGGCGTGAAGAAGCTGTGGCTGTTGCCGCCATTCTGCTTCGAGTAGTACATGGCGGCGTCCGCGTCGCGGATCAGGTCCACCACGTTGTCGGCGTCGCGCGGGCAGAGCGCCACGCCGACGCTGCCGGTCACGTACAGCTCGTGCTGCCCGAGCTGGAACGGGCGGCCGAGCTCGTCCAGCAGCTCGCGCGCGAGCGCGGCGATGGCCGGGCGGTTGTCGGTCTCGGCCGGGAGGTTCTCGACGAACAGGGCGAACTCGTCGCCGGCGAGGCGGCCGAGCATGGTGTTCTGCGGCAGCTTGCGGTTCATGCGCTCGGCGAGGATCTCGAGCGCGCGGTCGCCGGCGGCGTGGCCGAAGGTGTCGTTGACCTCCTTGAAGCGGTCGAGGTCCATGTAGAGGAGCGCGAGCTCGCGCCCGGCGCGCAGCGTCCGCGCGATCGCCTGCTGCAGCGAGTGCTGGAACTGCATCCGGTTCGGGATCTTGGTCAGCGTGTCGTAGCGCGCGAGGTAGCGGATGCGCCGCTCCGCGCGCTTGCGCTCGGTGATGTTGCGCGCGACGAAGATGCAGCCCTGGAAGCGCGGGTCCTCGGCGGCCATGACCGAGCCGGACAGCGACACCGGGATCACCTGCCCGCTCTTGGTGCGCACCGTCAGCTCGAGCGTCTCGTTGGCGGCCTGCTCGATCGAGAAGTTCGCGCGGTCCTGGTCGGCGACCAGGAAGCCGAGCTCGCGGCCGAGCAGTTCGCCCTGCGACCAGCCGAGCAGCTGGGTCCCGGCGAGGTTGACGCGCTTGATGATCCCGTCGGGCGAGGTCAGGAACACGGCGTCGTTCATGCTGTCCAGCATGACGTCGAGCGCCCGCCCGGTCGCGGCGTGGTCGGCCAGGTTGATCCGCAGCCGCTCGAGGGCCCCGCCGAGGCCGGCGGCGATGCGCCCGCCCGGCGCCTCGATGCGCGTCGTCCAGTCGCCGCTCGAGAGCTTCTCGACCGAGCGCAGCAGGTCGCCGAGCGGCCGCTCGACGCGCCGGACGAACACGCGGGTCGCGACGTAGGCCGCGGCGAGCAGGGCGACGGCGCCGCCCAGCATCCAGAGCACCCGGCCGGTGGCGCCCACGGGGCCCCAGCCCGCGACGATCGCCGCGGCGAGTGCGATCCCGGCGGCGGCGCCGCCGGCGGTCGCGATCGCGATGCCCTTGCTGCCCATGCGGCGGCTCATGCGGTCGTGGCGGGTCCCCCCGGAAACCCGCATCATACCGGCAGGGTCCGGGGTTCCCCAACTTGAACGCGCTGCAACTGACCGGCCGCGACCGCGGCCACGTCGTCACGCTCGATGAGCCGCGCTGCACGCTGCATGCCGCGGCGGTCGGCGCCTTTCTCGCCCTGCGCGCGGCGGCGAGGCAGGCCGGGTTCGACCTGCAGCCGGTGTCCTCCTTCCGCGACTTCGACCGCCAGCGCGCGATCTGGAACGCCAAGTACCGCGGCGAGCGGCCGGCGCTCGATGCGCGCGGCCGGCCGGTTTCCATGGCGTCCCTCGCCCCGGGCGAGCGCGTGGAGACGATCCTGCTGTGGTCGGCGCTGCCCGGCGCGAGCCGGCATCACTGGGGCACGGACCTGGACGTGGCCGACGGCGCCGTCATCGCGAGGGGCTACGAGCCCAGGCTCGAGGTGGACGAGTTCCGCCGCGGCGGGGCGTTCGCGCGGCTCTCCGCCTGGCTGGGCGGCCACATGCACCGCTTCGGTTTCTATCGCCCCTACGTGCGCCGCGGCCGCGGCGTGCAGCCCGAGCCGTGGCACCTGAGCTTCGCGCCGGTGTCGCGGGGGGCGCTGCCGTCCATGACGGCGGAACTGCTGGGGGAGGCGATCCGCGGCGCGGGCGTCGAGGGAGAGGCCGAGGTCCTCGCGCGGCTGCCGTCGATCGTCGCGCGCTACGTGCAGGACGTGGAGGCGCCGCCGCGCATGCGCTCGCGCTGGGCGCGGCCCGGCTCGCGGCGGTAGCGGCCGCTCAGACGGCCCGGGACGGCGATCCCGCGCTCCAGACTTCCTTGAGGTGCTCGACCAGCAGCGCCCGCATTCCCGGCATGGGGTTGCGCTCCACGGTGAAGACCGGCGGGTTGCGGCGCAGCATCGGCCAGCGGCTGCCGTGCATGAGCGTCTGCAGGTATTCCACGTTCCTGCGGATCGCGTTCATGTACGGGTTGTCGCCGCCGAACAGCGGCTCCAGGTAACGGTAGCTGTGGTTGAACGTGCCCCCGAGCCGGTTCTCGATCGTCGACGAGATGAACCTGGGCGTCTGGCGCAGCAGGTCGAGGCCGGAGCCGTACAGCACCTTGGCGCCGTCGGCGCCCGGCTGCACGGCGACGTCGCCGAGCACGAACTCGGCGTACAGGCGGTCGCGGCACTTCTCGAGGTAGCAGCGGTCCGCCATCTGCGCGAGCATGTCGGCGGTGCCGAGCAGGTGGCCGACGAGGCGGTCGGCGGGGTCGGCGACGCGGATCGAGTCGAGCGGCATCTCGTAGCCGGTGAAGTGCACGATGCGCGTCGCGACCGGCACCCAGTCGCCGAGGCCGGCGCCCGGCAGGTACTTCGCCAGGTAGCGCGCGCTCCTCGTCACGTGGTTGCGCGTGAACACCGCGCCATTCGGGATCGCCGACTCGCCCACCTCGCGGATGTAGCCGGAGTCGTGAAACAGCGCCGTCACCATGCCCATGAGCGCGCGCTCGGCGCCGATGCGCGGGCCGTCCGGGTCCCGCTCGTATCCGGCCATGAGGCGCAGCATCGCGAGCACGACGTCCTGCGAGTGCTGCAGGTCGTGGTAGACGGTGTCCACGCCGAGGTAACCGGGCTCCTGCCCCGTGAACAGCCGCTCGAAGTCGCCGAGCGCGCGCTCGAGCGTCGCGGTCGGGGCGCCGGGCCAGGTGCGCGCGTAGAGGTCGAGCACGGCGGCGCGCACGGCGGGCGGCGAGCTGACCTGCACCGTGTCGGTGACGTCGTAATCGCTGCGGCGGTAGGGGCGGGGCACGCGGCCGCGAGCCTCCTGGATCGATGGTGTCCCGGAGGAGTCTACGGGCTGCCCGGCGTGCCCGGCCACGGCGAATGCGGCGAACTTGCGTGAGTTCACATCCCTGGCCTCAGCCTATGTCAAACGCGGCCGTGACCGGCGCGTGGTCCGACGGCCGTTCCCAGGCGCGCGGCGCGCGGTCGATGGCGCAGGCCCTGCAGCGCGCGGCGAGCGCCGGGGAGGCCAGCATCAGGTCGATGCGCAGCCCATGGTTGCGGCGGAAAGCGCCCATCCGGTAGTCCCACCAGGAGTAGGTGCCGGGCGCCTGCTCGAAGCGCCGGAACAGGTCGCTGAAGCCGAGCGCGGCGATGTCCGCGAGCGCCGCACGCTCGGCGGCGCTCACGTGCACCGAGCCTTCCCACTTTGCCGGGTCGTGCACGTCGCGGTCCTCCGGCGCGATGTTGAAGTCGCCCGCGACCAGCAGCAAGGGATGCTTCTTCGCCAGCGCCGCCAGGTACTTCTTCAGCCGGCCGAGCCAGGCGAGCTTGTAGGCGTACTTGTCCGAGCCGACCTCCTGGCCGTTCGGCACGTACACGTTCAACAGCCGGATCCGGCCGATGGTCGCCGCGATCACCCGCCGCTGCGGGTCGTCATCGCCCGGGATCCCCGTCGCCACGTCCCCGGGCGGCTCGCGCGCGAGGATCGCGACGCCGTTGTACGTCTTCTGTCCGTAGTGAGCGGCGTGCAGGCCGAGCGCGTGGATCTCCTCCGCCGGAAACTGCTCGTCCGGCGTCTTGAGCTCCTGCAGCGCGATGGCGTCCACCGCGTTGGCCGCGAGCCACCGGCCCAGGTGCTCGAGGCGCACTTTCAGCGAGTTGACGTTCCAGGTGGCGATGCGCATCACGGCAGCAGCCCCACGGCCCGGAAGCCGAGCGCCCGCGCGGCCAGGCGGTGCGGAAACGTGGCGCAACGCAGGTTCAGCAGGCTGGCCGCGAAGTTGTACTGCTCGCGGCGCGCCGCGACGCGCGCATCGAGCTCGTCCACGCGCGAGACGAGCGCTGCGAAGGCGGCGCTGGTCGCGAGTTGCGGGTAGCTGCCCGCGATGGTCAGCAGGTCGCCCGCCGCCGCACGATGCTGCTCCTCCGCCGCGGCGAGCGCGGAAATGTCCGCCCGGGAGGTGGCGGCGAGCACGGCCATCGTCGCCATGCGCGTGCGCTCCAGCGTTTCCGGTTCCTCGTGCATGAGGCGCCGGCAGAGCTCGACGATGCGGGACAGGAGTTCCTCGCGCTTGCCGATCTGCGTGACGAGCGCATCCCAGGCCTCGCGCACGTCCTGGTCCAGGCGCGACAGCCCGCGGCGGATCAGGACCGCTGCCGCCACGGCGAGCGCCGCGAGCGCGGGCGCGATGATCCAGGTCATGATCGATTCGAGTATATCATCGCCCTGCGCGCATTCCGGGCGGAGCGGCGATGGCGGATTCCTGGGACCTGATCGTGATCGGCGGCGGCAGCGGCGGGCTCGCCTGCGCGCAGCGCGCGGCCGGGCACGGCGCGCGCGTGCTGGTCGCGGAGCCGGGCCCGATCGGCGGCACCTGCGTGAATGCCGGCTGCGTGCCGAAGAAGATCATGTACCACGCGGCGGAGCTCGCGCACGGCATCGGCGATGCCGCGGATTACGGTTTCGACGTCCTGCTGCGCGCGCACGACTGGCGCGCGCTCCAGGAGCGGCGCGACGCCTACGTGAGGAAGCTGCACGGCGTCTACCTCGAGAACCTCGCGCGGCATGGCGTGACGCTCGTGACGGAGCGTGCGCACGTCGCGGGCGCCGGCAGGGTCGTCATCGGGACGCGGCAGCAGGCGGCGGCGCGCATCGTGGTCGCGACCGGCGGCCATGCGGTCGTGCCGGCGATTCCCGGGGCGGAACTCGGCATCACGTCGGACGGCTTCTTCGCGCTCGGGCGCATGCCGGCCTCGGTGGGAATCGTGGGCAGCGGCTACGTCGCGGCGGAGCTCTCGGGCGTGTTCGCGGCGCTGGGCGCGAGAGTGACGGTGCTGATGCGCCACGAGCGCATGCTGCGCGGCTTCGACGAGATGCTGTCGCGCCGCCTGATGGCCGCGATGCGGGCGGACGGCATCGAACTGGTGACGCATGCCGTTCCGGCGGCGGTCTCGGGGGAGGCGGGCGGCCGGCGCCTGCAGCTCGCCGACGGCCGCACCGCGGGCCCGTTCGAATGCCTGGTCTGGGCGGTCGGCCGCAGGCCGAACAGCGCCGGGCTCGGGCTCGAGGCGGCAGGCGTCGCGACCGGCGGCGCCGGCGAGGTCGTGACCGACCTGAGACAGGACACGAACGTGCCGGGCATTCACGCCATCGGCGACGTGACCGGCCGGCACGCGCTCACGCCGGTGGCGATCGCGGCGGGCCGGCGCCTCGCCGACCGGCTGTTCGGCGGCATGGACGACCGGCAACTCGACTATCGCTGCATTCCGACGGTCGTCTTCAGTCACCCGCCCGTCGGCACCGTGGGGCTGACGGAGGCGGAGGCGCGCGCGCAGTTCGGCGGGCGCGCGGAGGCTTTCCAGGGCGACTTCATGCCGCTGTACCACGGCATCACCGCGCGCCGCCGCCGCGCCGAGGTCAAGCTCGTGACGGTGGGCGCGGAGCGGCGCGTGGTCGGCCTGCACGTGATCGGCATGGGCGCCGACGAGCTGCTGCAGGGCTTCGCGGTCGCGGTCCGCATGGGCGCGACCAAGGACGACTTCGACGACACCGTCGCCATCCACCCGACTTCCGCCGAGGAAGTCGTGACCCTGCGCGGATGAGCATCCGTCCCTTCCGCGACTGGGCGCCGGAGACCGGCCCGCGCGCGTGGGTGGATCCGGCCGCGACCGTGATCGGGCGCGTCGCGATCGGCGAGGACTCGTCGATCTGGCCGGGCGCGGTGCTGCGCGGCGACGTCAACTTCATCCGCATCGGCGCGCGCACCAGCATCCAGGACGGCTCGGTGCTGCATGTCGCGAGCGACCGGCTGGCGGGCGAGGGCGGCATCCCGCTCCTGGTCGGCGACGACTGCACCGTCGGCCACGGCGTGATCCTGCACGCCTGCACCGTCGGCGACCGCTGCCTCGTCGGCATGGGCGCCGTCGTGATGGACGGCGCCGTGCTCGGCGACGAGGTCATCGTGGGCGCGGGCGCGCTGGTGCCGGCCGGGAAGCGCCTGCCGCCGCGCACGCTCTGGGTCGGAAGCCCCGCGCGGCAATCGCGCAGGCTGACGGACCAGGAGATCGCCTATCTGAAGGAATCCGCCGCGCACTACGTCGCGCTGAAGGACGAGTACCTGCGCGCCGCGCGGCTGGCTAGAGCCGCTCGAGCGCGTCCATGACCGGGCGCGTCTCCGGCCGCACGCCGTGCCAGAGCAGGTAGGACTCGGCGGCCTGCTCGACCAGCATGCCCCAGCCCTTGTAGGCGCGGTGGGCGCCGCGCTCGCGCGCCCAGCGCATGAACGCCGTGTCGTTGCGCCCGTAGGCCATGTCGTAACAGACCGTCTCGGGCCCGACCGCATTCGGCGGCAGCGCCGGCACCTCGCCCGCGAGGCTCGCGGCCGTCGCGTTCACGATGACGTCCCAGGGCCGGTCGTCCACGGCGTCGAAGCTCGAGGCCGAGATCTCGCCGAGGTCCGAGAATTCGTCGCGCAGCCGTTCCGCGCGCTCGGGCGTGCGGTTGGCGATGCGCACCTCGCGCGGCTCCTGCTCGAGCAGCGGCGCGAGCACGCCCCGCACCGCGCCGCCGGCGCCGAGCACCAGCACGCGGCCGCCCGCGACCGCGATGCCGAGGTTGCGCACCAGGTCGGTGACGAGGCCGGCGCCGTCCGTGTTGTCGCCGTAGAGCTCGGTGGCGCTCCTGCGCACGATCGTGTTGACCGCGCGTGCCCGCTCCGCGCGCGCCGACAGCTCGTTGACGACCTCGGCCGCGGCCGGCTTGTGCGGCAGCGTGACGTTCGCGCCGCCGCCGCCCTCGACGAAGAAGTTGATCACCTCGTGCCGGAACTCCGCCGGGGAGACGTCGCGCAGCTTGTAGTCAACGACGTGGTCGAACTGCCGCGCGAACATGCCGTGGATGAAGGGCGACCAGCTGTGCCCGACCGGGTGGCCGAACAGCACGTAGCGTCCCGGGCCGGTCTGCACGGACATGCCTTCAGCCCTCGCGCAGCCAGGCCGCGGCGCGGCCGGCGTGGTAGGAGAGGATGCCGTCCGCGCCGGCGCGCTTGATGCAGGCCAGGCTCTCGAGCACGGCCTTGCGCTCGTCGAGCCAGCCGTTCGCCGCCGCGGCCGCGAGCATGGCGTATTCGCCGCTCACCTGGTACACGAAGGTCGGCACGCCGAAGGCGTCCTTCACGCGGCGGACGATGTCGAGGTAGGGCAGGCCGGGCTTCACCATCACCATGTCGGCGCCTTCCTCGATGTCGAGCGCGACCTCCCGCAGCGCCTCGTCGCTGTTGCCGGGGTCCATCTGGTAGTTCGCCTTGTCGGACTTGCCGAGCGAGCCCGCGGAACCGACGGCGTCGCGGAATGGTCCGTAGAAGGCCGAGGCATACTTGGCGGAGTAGGCGAGGATCCGCGTGTTGTGATGCCCACCTTTCTCGAGCGCGGCGCGGATCGCGCCGATGCGCCCGTCCATCATGTCGGAGGGCGCGACGATGTCGGCGCCGGCCGCGGCCTGGGACAGTGCCTGCTTCACGAGCGCCTCCACGGTCAGGTCGTTCACGACGTAGCCCGTCCCGTCGATGATCCCGTCCTGGCCGTGGGTCGTGAACGGGTCGAGCGCCACGTCGGTGATGACGCCGAGCGCGGGCAGCGACTTCTTGAGGGCGCGCACCGCGCGCTGCACCAGGCCCTCCGCATTCCAGGCCTCGCGCCCGTCGGCGCTCTTGGCCGCCGGTTCCGGCACGGGGAAGAGCGCGATCGCCGGGATGCCGGCCTGCGCAAGGCGGCCGGCCTCGGCGACCAGCAGGTCCACGGAGAGGCGCTCGATGCCGGGCATGGAGGCGACCGGCTCGCGCCTGCCCGCACCCTCGATGACGAACAGCGGCTGGATCAGGTCGTCGGCCGAGAGCCGCGTCTCGCGGGCGAGGCGCCGGGAGAAGGGGTCGCGGCGCATCCGCCGCAGGCGCGTGCCCGGGTATTTCCCTGTCGTGCGCAAGCGCGCGAGGCTCCTGGCCCGGGAGTCCCTGGGGTAAAGTCGCCTGCTCCGGGCCGGAAATAACGAGCGACTATGGCCGGTCTTTATACATGAACCGCGGCGACCCCGAAACGGACGCCCGTCGGCGTTTCGGCTCGCTGTGCGAAAGCCTGCGGCCGGACCTGCTGCGATTCGCGTTCTGGCTGGGCCGGGACCGGCAGCTGGCGGAGGACGTGGTCCAGGAGGCGATGTTGCGGGCGTGGAAGTCCTTCGACGCGCTCGAGGACGAGGGCAAGGCGAAGTCCTGGCTGCTGACGATCGTGCGGCGCGAGTTCGCGCGCACCTTCGAGCGCAAGCGCCTGGAGGTCGCGAACCTCGACGCGCTGGTGGCGGCCGAGGCGCCGGTGCTCGCGGCGGAGGGCGACCCGGACCTCGCCGCGATGCGCGAGGCGCTGTTCCGCCTCGACGACGAATACCGGGAGCCGCTGGTGCTGCAGGTGATGATGGGATACTCGACGCAGGAGATCGCGGACCAGATGGGCCTGCAGCAGGGCGCGGTGCTGACGCGCCTGTTCCGCGCGCGCGCCCGGCTGCGCCACCTGCTCGGCCTTGCCCCGGAACCGCCGCCATGATGGCCTGCCTGGAATTCCGCCGGCAGGTCGGCGCGGAACCGTCGTTGTCGGGCCCGGAGTTCGATGCGCACCGGCGCGAGTGCCCGGCCTGCGCGCGCTGGCAGGACGAGCTGCGCGCGATGGACGCACTCGCCGCGCGCGCGCTCGCGCTGGACGCGGCGCGGCTCGCGCTGCCGAGGGGCCGCGGATCGGGCGCGGGCCGGCGGCAGCGGTTATTCGCGATCGCCGCCTCGGTCACGGTCGGCCTCGCGGTGGGGCTCGCGCTGCTCGTCAGCGGGCCCCGCGAGTCGATCGCGCGCGAGGTGGTGGATCACGTGGCGCACGAGCCGGGCGCGCTCGCGGCGACCGGGCCCGTGGCGGCCGCGGCGCTCGCGGGCGTGCTCGACCCCGAGGGCACGCGCCTCAGGCCCGGCGTCGGCGACGTGACCTTCGCGGCACGCTGCGTGCACCAGGGCCACGTCGTGCCGCACCTGGTGGTGCGCACGCCCTCGGGCGTGGTGACGGTGCTCCTGCTGCGGCACCGTGAAGTGGACGGACCGGTGCGGTTCGAGGAACAGGGTTTCGCCGGCGTGGTCCTGCCCGCGCCGCGCGGCAGCATGGCGGTCGTCGGCCAGGGCGTGAATGACCTGGAAGGCGTCGCGCGGCAGGTGTTCGAGGCGGTGGACTGGGGCAATTCCATCCCGGCCGCCGGATGATGCTACAGCCAACTCAAGGAGACTGATCTCATGTCGAATCGTGTTCTGAGGAAGCCCGTTGCGCTCGCGATCGGCGCGGCGCTCGCCACGTCCATCGCAGCGGCCGGTGCCGCACAGGCGAGTTCCTTCGCCGTCCACGCGCTCGGTGCCGGCTACATGCTGGCCGCGGGCGACGAGAAGGCCAAGGAAGGCAAGTGTGGCGAGGGCAAGTGCGGCGGGGACAACAAGGCGGCCGAGGGCAAGTGCGGCGAGGGCAAGTGCGGCGCTGACAAGAAGGCCGAGGGGAAGTGCGGCGAAGGCAAGTGCGGCGAGGGCAAGTGCGGCGCCGACAAGAAGGCCGAGGGCAAGTGCGGCGAAGGCAAGTGCGGCGCCGACAAGAAAGAAGAGGAAAAGCCGAAGGAGTGAGCGCCGGTCGCCGGCGTACCATGGGGGCGGCGGCCGGAACCCGGCCGCCGCCCTTTTTCATTCCCCGGCCAGGAGCTCGACCCGCGTGCGGCCCGCACCCTGCGGCGACAGCGCGCGATGCAGGCATGGCAGCGCCTCGCGCAGGTCCACATCGAGCTGCCACGGCGGGTTCACGAACGCGAGCCCCGAGCCGTTCAGGCCCGCCCGTGAATCGTCGGGATGGACGCAGAGTTCCGCCACCAGCAGGCGCCGCAACCCCGAGTCGACGAGGCCGCGCAGGAAGCGCGCGGCCACCGCGCCCTGCTTGATCGGGTACCACGCGGCGAGCGAGCCCTGCGGCCAGCGGGTGGACGCCTCCGTGAGCGCATCGCCCACGCGCGCAAATTCCGCCTCCGTCTCCTCGTAGGGAGGGTCGATCAGCACCAGGCCGCGCTGCTCGCGCGGCGGCAGCAGCGCGCGCACGGCCTCGAAGCCGTCCCGGCAGTGGACGCCGATGCGCGCGTCGCCGCGGAACAGCGAGCGAAGCGCCTCCGCTTCCCCGGGCTGCACCTCGCAGAACGCCGCGCGGTCCTGCGCGCGCAGGAGCGCCGAGGCGATCAGCGGCGACCCCGGGTAGACCTGCAGCGCGCCCCCCTCGTTGAAGCGGCGGACGATGTCCAGGTAGCGCGCGACGGTAGCGGGCGCCTCCGGACCGGCCTGCGACGCGAGCCTCAGGATTCCCGCCGCGGCTTCCGGCGCGGTGTCGCGCGAGCGCAGATCGTAGCGCCCGCGACCCGCGTGCGTGTCGAGCAGGAACAACGGGCGGTCCTTCCGCGCCAGGCGCAGGAGCGTCGCGACGAGCGCGACGTGCTTGGCGACGTCCGCGAAGTTGCCCGCGTGGCAGGCGTGCCGGTACTTCACGCCCCGGATTCGCCGAGCCAGTCGCGCGGGCGCAGGTAGTCGCGCTGGAGCGCCTCCTCGGGCGAGCCCGGCTGCGGCTGCCAGCCGTACTCCCAGCGCGCGAAGGGAGGCATGGACATCAGGATGGATTCCGTCCGGCCGCCGCTCTGCAGGCCGAACAGCGTGCCGCGGTCGTAGAGCAGGTTGAACTCCACGTAGCGGCCGCGGCGGTAGAGCTGGAACTCGCGTTCGCGGGCGCCGTAGGGGACGTTGCGCCGCCGCTCGACGATCGGCAGGTACGCCGAAAGGAACGCGTCGCCGATCCGCTGTGCGAACGAGAAGCAGGCGTCGAAGCCCCAGTCATTGAGGTCGTCGAAGAAGAGACCGCCGACACCGCGGGTCTCGTTCCGGTGCGGCAGAAAGAAATAGCGGTCGCACCACTCCTTGTAGCGCTGGTACGTCCCCGCGGGGCAGGCCGTGCAGGCGGCGCGCGCCGTGCGGTGCCAGTGCAGCACGTCCTCCAGCACCGGGTAGCAGGGCGTGAGGTCGAACCCGCCGCCAAACCACCAGACGGGAGGAGCTCCTGCCGGCTCGGCGAGGAAGAAGCGCAGATTCAGATGTGTGGTCGGCACGTGCGGGTTGAGCGGGTGCAGCACGAGCGAGACGCCCATGGCCGAGAACGGCGCCCCGGCGAGCGCCGGGCGGTCGTGAGTGGCGGAAGCAGGCAGGCGCTCGCCCGCGACGTCGGAGAAGTTCACGCCGCCCTGCTCGATCACGGCGCCCGCCCGGATGACGCGCGACTCGCCGCCGCCGCCCGCGGGGCGCTGCCAGCGGTCGCTGCCGAAGCGCGCGCGGCCGTCGGCCTGCTCGATCGCCTCGACGATGCGCTGCTGCAGGCCGACGAGCCATTCGCGGACGGCCGAGCGATCCATGATCGCGCCTCAGGCCTTCGCGGCGGATTTCTTCGCCGCGGACTTGCGCGGCGCGGCCTTCTTCTTCGGCGCCCTGGCCGGCGCGGCCGCGGGAGTGGCGGCGTCCGCGGCGCCACCCGCCGCAGCCGCGGCGGCCGGCGCAGCCGCCTTCGTGCGCCGGCCGAAGCGGCCCTTGCGCTCGGGCGCCGCGGCGAGGAGCGCCTGGCATTCCTCGAGCGTGAGCGAGGCAGGGTCGCGATCCTTCGGCGCCTTGGCGTTGCGCTTGCGGTCCGTGACGTACGGCCCGTAGCGGCCCTTGAGCACCTGGATGCCGGCGTCCGGGAAATCCAGGATCGTGCGCTCGCGGTCGGCGGCCTGCTTGGCCTCGACGATCTCGAGCGCGCGCGGGAGCGTGAGCGTGAACGGGTCGTCTTCCTTGATGGAGGCGTACTTGGCCCCGAACTTCACGTAGGGCCCGTACTGGCCGCGCCCGACGCTGATCGGCGTGCCGTCAGGCAGCAGGCCGAGCTGGCGCGGCAACGACAGCAGCCGGAGCGCGTCCTCGAGCGTGACGTCGTCCATGCGCTGGCCGGGCAGCAGGCTCGCGAACTTCGGCTTGTCGGGGTCGTTGCGCGTGCCCTGCTGCACGAACGGCCCGTACGCGCCCATGCGCACGCTGATCGGCTTGCCGCTCTCCGGGTCGCGGCCGATCTCGCGCGATTCCGCGACCTCCTCGCGGCTGACCGACTTGCCGATGTGCTGCACGCGCTCGGTGAACGGCTTCCAGAAGCGCGCGAGCTCCAGGCGCCACTCCTTCTCGCCGTTGCTGATCTCGTCGAGCCGGTCCTCCATCTGCGCCGTGAACCCGTAGTCCACGTAGGTGCCCAGGTACTTCACCAGGAACTTGCTGACGATCTTGCCGATGTCGGTCGGCACGAAGGCGCGGCCGCTCATCTCCACGTA
>DATBLN010000143.1:0-47324 GCA_036555345.1 Steroidobacteraceae bacterium | reverse complement strand
TTTTGCCACGAGACAGACGCGTCTGCCAAGGACGTGATTGCGCCAGTCCGACCCGGGCGGCAGTGCCAGCCGAAAGCCGTCAGCCCCGCTTGTAGAGATCCTCGAACCGGACGATGTCGTCCTCGCCGAGGTAGCCGCCCGACTGCACCTCGATGATCTGCAGCGGCTCGGTGCCCGGGTTCTCGATGCGGTGCACGGCGCCCACGGGGATATACGTCGACTCGTTCTCGCCCAGCTCGAAGACTTCCGCGTCGCGCGTGATGCGCGCCCTGCCCTTCACCACCACCCAATGTTCCGCGCGATGCCGGTGGCGCTGCAAGGAGAGCTTTGCGCCCGGCTTGATCGTCAGGCGCTTGACCTGGAATCGCGGGCCCGCGTCCACGCTGTCGTAGCTGCCCCAGGGCCGGAACACCTCGCGATGCAGGCCGGGCTCGCTGCGGCCCGCCTGCTTCAGGCGCTCGACCAGGCGCCTGACGTCCTGCACCCGCGACTTCGGCGCGACCATCACCGCGTCCTTGGTCTCGATGACGACGTGCCCCTCGAGCCCGACCGCCGCGACCAGCCGCTCGGTGGAGTACAGCAGGCAGTCCTTCGATGCCTCGGCCAGCACGTCGCCGCGCAAGACGTTGCCGCTCGCATCGCCCGGCAGGGCCTCCTGCAGCGAGGCGAACGAGCCGATGTCGCTCCAGCCCGCCGCGAGCGGGACCACCGCGGCCCGGTTCGTCTTCTCCATCACCGCGTAGTCGATCGAGTCGGCCCGGCAGGCCCCGAAAGCCGGCGGGTCGAGGCGCACGAAATCGAGGTCACGCGCGGCGGCGGTGAACGCGCGCTCGCAGGCCTCGTGCATCGGCGCATCGAGCCGCCGCAGCTCGTCCAGGTAGCCGCGCGCCGGCAGCAGGAACATGCCGCTGTTCCACAGGTAGTCCCCGGAGGCGACGAAATGCGCGGCCTTCGCGGCATCCGGCTTCTCGACGAAGGCCGCGACCTCGAGCGCCGGGCCGCTGGCGAGGCCCTTGCGGATGTAGCCATAGCCGGTTTCCGGGCGCGTCGGCACGATTCCGAAGGTCACGAGCCGGCCCCGGCGCGCCGCCAGCAGGGCGGTTTCGACGGCCTGGCGGAACGAGCCCAGGTCCTCGATCACGTGGTCGGCCGGCAGCACCAGCAGCAGCGGCTCCACTCCCTCCGGAGCCGCGGCGAGCGCCGCAAAGGCCGCGACCGCAACCGCCGGCGCGGTATTGCGCGCGACCGGCTCGAGCAGGATCGCCTGCGGCACGATGCCGACCTGGCGCAGCTGCTCGGCGACCAGGAACCGGTGCGCCTCGTTGCAGACGACGATCGGTCCGGCGGCCGAGGCCAGCCCCTGCGCGCGCAGCGCCGTCTCCTGGATCATGGTGCGCGGGCCGGTGAGCGGCAGGAACTGCTTGGGATACAGCTCCCGCGACAACGGCCAGAGCCGCGTGCCCGCGCCGCCCGACAGGATGACCGGAATCAGCATGTGCCCTAGTTCTTCAGCCTTCCGTGCGCCTCAAGATACCGGATCACGCGGTCCACGCTCTCGGCGACCGTCATTTTCGAGCTGTCGATCTCGATCTCGGCCGCCTCCGGCGCCTCGTAGGGCGAGGTCACGCCGGTGAAATGCGGCAGCTGCCCGGCGCGCGCCTTGGCGTACAGCCCCTTCGGGTCGCGCTTCTCGCAGACGTCGATCGGGGTGTTGACGAATACCTCGACGAACTCGCCGTCCTGCACCAGCTCGCGCACCATGCGCCGGTCGCTGCGGAACGGCGAGATGAACGCCGTCACGACGATGAGCCCGGCGTCCACGAAGAGCTTGGCCACCTCGCCGATGCGACGGATGTTCTCGACGCGCCCGGCATCCGAAAAATCGAGGTCCTTGTTGAGGCCGTGGCGGATGTTGTCGCCGTCCAGCAGGTAGGAATGGTGCCCGCGCAGGTAGAGCGCCTGCTCGACCGCGTTCGCGATCGTGCTCTTGCCCGCGCCCGACAGGCCCGTGAACCAGAGGATGCACGGGCGTTGCGCCTTCTGGTTGGCGCGCTGCTCGTGCCGCACCCGCGTCGGCTGCCAGAACACCGAGACATCGTGGTGCGCGCCGTGCGGGGCGGCGCTCCGGAGGATCATGCCGGCGCCGGCGGTCGCGTGCGTGAGGCGGTCCACGACGATCAGCGCGCCCGTGTTGCGGCAGCTCGCGTAGGTGTCGAACGCCGCCTGCTCCGCCAGCACGATGCGGCAGAGGCCCACTTCGTTCAGCTTCAGTTCCGCCGCCGCGTGCTCCGAGAGGTCGTTCACGTCCACGCGATGGTGGATGCTCTCGACCGTGCCGCGCAGGTAGCGGTGCGAGAGCTTGAACTCGTATTGCTTGCCGGGCAGGAGCGGCGAGTCGCTCATCCAGATCACGTGCGCGTCGAAGATGCGCCCGACCGAGGGCGCGCGGTCCGGGTGCACCAGCACGTCGCCGCGGCTGATGTCGATCTCGTCCTCGAGCGTGACCGTCACGTCCATGCCGGCCCCCGCGCTCGCCGGATTGCCGTCGAAGCGCACGATCTCGCGCACGCGGCTGAGCCTGCGCGAGGGCACAGCCATGATCGGGTCGCCGACCGCGACGCGCCCCGCGGCCACCGTGCCCGCATAGCCCCGGAACGAGGCGTCCGGGCGATTGACGTACTGCACCGGCAGGCGCAGGTCCGCGAACTGGTCGCGGCTCACGTCCACGGCGTCCAGCCACCCGATGACCGTCGGACCCTCGTACCAGGGCATGCCGGCGCCGCGCGTCACGACGTTGTCGCCCCTGAGCGCCGAGACCGGGATGATGCGCGCGTCGACGTCGCGGATGCCGGGAATCGCGAGGCAGTCGTCGCGGATGCGCCGGAATACGGACTCGTCGTAGCCCACGAGGTCCATCTTGTTGACCGCGACCACCACGTGGCGGATGCCGAGCAGCGAGACGATGTAGGCGTGCCGGCGCGTCTGCACCTGCACGCCGCGCGCCGCGTCCACCAGGATCACCGCGAGGTCCGCAGTCGAGGCGCCGGTCGCCATGTTGCGCGTGTACTGCTCGTGGCCCGGGCAGTCGGCGATGATGTACTTGCGCCGGTCGGTGTCGAAGTACCGGTAGGCGACGTCGATCGTGATGCCCTGCTCGCGCTCGGCCTGCAGCCCGTCCACCAGCAGGGCGAGGTCCACCTCGTTGCCGGTCGTGCCCCACTTGCGGCTGTCGGAGGTCACGGCCGCCAGCTGGTCCTCGAGGATCTGCTGCGTGTCGTGCAGCAGGCGCCCGATCAGCGTGCTCTTGCCGTCGTCCACGCTGCCGCAGGTGATGAAGCGCAGCAGTTCCTTGGCCTCGTGGCGGCGCAGGAAATCGGCGAGGCTCACGGCCGCCATCAGAAGTACCCCTCGCGCTTGCGCATTTCCATCGCCGCCGCCTGGTCGAAGTCGATCGCGCGGCTCTGGCGCTCGGACGTGCGCGTGACCAGCATCTCCTCGATCACGGACGTCAGGTCCGCCGCCTGCGACCGCACCGCGCCCGAGAGCGGGTAGCAGCCGAGGCTGCGGAACCTCACGGTCTCCATGCGCGGCTGCTCACCGGGCTTGAGCGGCAGGCGCGCGTCGTCCACCATGATCAGCATGCCGTCGCGGTCCACGACCGGCCGCGGCTTCGCCAGGTAGAGCGGCACCACCGGGATCTGCTCCAGGTGGATGTAGAGCCAGACGTCGAGCTCGGTCCAGTTCGAGAGCGGGAACACGCGGATGCTCTCGCCCTGGTGGATGCGGCCGTTGTAGAGGCTCCAGAGCTCGGGCCGCTGGTTCTTGGGGTCCCAGCGGTGCTGCGAGTCGCGGAAGCTGAACACCCGCTCCTTGGCGCGCGATTTCTCCTCGTCGCGGCGCGCGCCGCCGAAGGCCGCGTCGAACTTGTGCTTCGACAGCGCCGCCTTCAGCGCCTCGGTCTTCATGATGTCGGTGTACTTGGCGCCGTGCGTGAAGGGCGTGACGCCCGCCCGCACGCCCTCCTCGTTGACGTGCACGATCAGGTTGAAGCCGAGCTCGCGCGCCATGCGGTCGCGGAACTCGATCATCTCTCGGAACTTCCAGGTGGTGTCGATGTGCATCAGCGGGAACGGCAGCCTGCCCGGGTGGAAGGCCTTGCGGGCCAGGTGCAGCAGCACCGAGCTGTCCTTGCCGATCGAGTACAGCATGACCGGGTTGTCGAATTCGGCGGCGACCTCCCGGATGATGTAGATGCCCTCGGCCTCGAGCCGGCGGAGCTGGGTCATGCGTTCCGTTTGCGCGGTCAAAATGGCCACACCCTGGGGACGACGAGAAGCGTGATGATGCCGCAGATGACGTTGAGCGGCAGTCCGAAGCGGACGAAATCCATGAACCGGTAGCCGCCGGGGCCGTACACCATCAGGTTGGTCTGGTAGCCGATCGGCGTGATGAATCCGCAGGAGGCGGCGACCATCACCGCGATCACGTAGGGCATGTAGTTGACGCCCGCCGCCTCGGCGATCGCGATCGCGATCGGGAACATCAGCACGCCCGCCGCGTTGTTCGTGATCAGCTCCGTGACGACCACGGTCACGAGATAGAGCGCGGCCAGCACGATGAAGGGGTTGCCCGCCGACAGCGCCACCAGCCCGTCACCGATCAGGGAGGCCGCGCCCGACTCGGTGAGCGCCACGCCCATGGCGAACGAGGCCGCGATGCCCGCCACGATGTGGTACTCGATGCTGCGGGTCGCGACCTGCATCGTCAGGCAGCCGGTCGCGACCATGAGGCCGGCGGCGATGAAGGAGGCCTCGAACAGCGGCACCCACTCGAGCGTCGCGACCACGATCATCAGGATCAGGATGCCGAGCGCGAGCGGCGCCAGGCGGAAGTCCGGCGGCGCGGAGTCCTGCAGCGCGCTGACCAGCAGGAAGTCGCGGCTGTACTTGTGCTTCTCGGCGAAGTTCGAGCCCGCCTCGACGAGCAGCGTATCGCCCGGGCGGAATTCGATGTCACCCACCTTGCCCGCGATGCGCCCGCCCTCGCGCGAGATCGAGATGATCGCCGCGCCGTAGAGCTCGCGGAAGTTGCTGTCCCGCACGGTGCGGTTGATGAGCGGCGAGGTCGCCGAGAGCACGATCTCGACCAGCTGGCGCTGCGCGTGCTTGAGATCGAGCGTGTAGCCCTGTTCCTCGGCGATCGAAAGGCCCGGCATGCGGCGCAGGTCCTTGATGGCGTCCACCACGCCGACGCAGGTCAGGCGGTCGCCGGCGCGCAGCACCTCGTCGGGCCCCACGGAGGTCAGCAATCTCTGCTCGCGCTCGATTTCGAGCACGTAGGCACTCTTGAGGTTGCGCAGCCCGACCTCGGCGATGGTCTTGCCGACCAGCGGCCCGCCGTTATGGACGCGCACCGTGAACGCATATTCGCGGGCGTTCTCGAGCTGCTCCATCGGGCCCTGGCGATCGGGCAGCAGCGTCTTCGAGAACGACAGGGCGTAGATGAATCCGGCGATCGTGAGCGGAACGCCGATCGGCAGCAGCTCAAAGAGGCCAATGTCCGCCTCCGGCTTGACCTGGATGAGGAGCCCGTACACCGCGAGGTTGGTGCTGGTGCCGATCAGCGTGCAGAGGCCGGCCAGGATGACGACATTGTTCATCGGCAGCAGCAGGCGCGAGATCGAGAGCCCATAGCGCGCCGCCCACTCCTGCGCGATCGGGATGAACATCGCGACCACCGGCGTGTTGTTGATGACGGTGGAGAGCAGCCCGCCCGCGCCCATCAGCTTCGCCTGCGCGGACACCAGGCTCTTCGGCCGGCCGAACACCATCTGCGAGAACCACGCGATGGCCCCGGTCTCGCGCAGGCCGGCGATCACGACGTAGAGCGCCGCGATCGTCATCACGCCCGGGCTCGAGAAGCCCGAGAGCGCCTGGGACGGCGACACCACCCCCGCGATCGACAGCACGATCATGGCCCCGAGCAGCACGACCTCGGTCGGCGCCGGGGTCGTCGCGAGCATGACGAGCACCGTCGCGACGATCGCGAGCGTGAACCAGATTTCCCAGGCCATGCGGGGTGCGTACTCCCTCGCCCGCCCGCTGCGGGCACACTCCATTGTGCCGGAAAAGGCGCCTAAAAACAGCTACTTGAGCGCCGCACGATCGCGCAGCCGCGGTTGCAGTCCGCGCCTGACATAAGGCGCAGCCCGGTCGCCTGGCTCAGGCCGGCAGGCGTTCGCCCCGCCCGATCGCGAAATAGCGGATGCCCTGTCCCGCCACGAGGCCGGGGTCGTACAGATTGCGCCCGTCGAAGATGACGGGCTGCCCGAGCGTCAGCTTGATGCGGCCGAAGTCCGGGCTCCTGAACTCCTGCCACTCGGTGCAGATCGCCAGGGCGTCCGCGCCGTCGAGCGCCTCGGGCGCGCTGCCGCAGAGCGTGAGGTCCGCCCGCGTGCCGTAGATGCGCGCGGTTTCGGGCATCGCCACGGGGTCGTAGGCGCGCACCCTCGCGCCCGCGGCCCACAGCGCCTCCATCAGCACGCGCGACGGCGCCTCGCGCATGTCGTCGGTGTTCGGCTTGAAGGCGAGGCCCCACAGCGCAATCGTGCGGCCCGCGAGCGCGCCGTCGAAGTAGCGCGAGATCTTGTCGAAGAGGATGCGCTTCTGGCGCTCATTGACGGCCTCGACCGCGGCCAGCAGGCTCGCCTGCTGGCCCACCTCGCGCGCCGAGCGCTCGAGCGCCTTGACGTCCTTCGGGAAGCAGGAGCCGCCGTAACCGACGCCGGGGTAGATGAAGGAATAGCCGATGCGGGGATCGGACCCGATGCCGTTGCGGACCTTCTCGATGTCGGCGCCGAGCCGTTCGGCCAGGTTGGCGAGCTCGTTCATGAAGCTGATCTTGGTGGCGAGCATCGCGTTCGCCGCGTACTTCGTCAGCTCCGCCGAACGCAGGTCCATCACGATCATGCGCTGGTGGTTTCGCGTGAACGGGTCGTAGAGCGCCTTGAGCAGCTCCGCCGTGCGCGGGTTGTCGGTGCCGACCACGACGCGGTCGGGCTTCATGAAGTCCGCGATCGCCGCGCCTTCCTTCAGGAATTCGGGATTCGAGACGACGTCGAACTCGACCCGGGCGCCGCGCGCGAGGAGTGACGCCGAGATGGTCGCCTTGACCTTGTCCGCCGTGCCGACCGGCACGGTGGACTTCGTCATGACCACCTTGTACTCGCCGATGTGCTCGCCGATCGAGCGCGCGACGGCCAGCACGTGGCGCAGGTCCGCGGAGCCGTCCTCGTCGGGCGGCGTGCCGACCGCGATCATCAGGAACAGGCCGTGGGCGACCGCGGCCTTCGCGTCGGTGGTGAATGAGAGCCGGCCCTTCTTGCGGTTGCGCGCGACCAGGTCGTCGAGGCCCGGCTCGTGGATGGGCACCTCGCCGGCATTCAGGCGCGCGATCTTGGCTGCGTCCACGTCCACGCAGACGACGTCGTTGCCGGCATCGGCCAGGCAGGCGCCCGTGACGAGACCGACGTAGCCGGAGCCAAAGATGGAGACGCGCACGCGATGATCCTGGGTGAGTCAGGTCCTGAAGTCGAGCGTGGAGCCTACACTGCGCCCGGCACCGGTGCCAGCGACTCGAGCCAGGCTGCGAACATCAGCACGCCCCAGAGCCGGTGCCCGTGATTGCGCGCGCCGGACAGGTGCTCGCGCCACGCGCGGCGCACGATGTCGGCGTCGAGGTAGCCCTCTTCGCGCAGGCGGCGATCGGCCAGCAATGCCTCGGCCCACGGCCGCAGCGGGCCGCGCAACCAGGCATCGATCGGCACCACGAATCCCTGCTTGCGCCGCTCGAACAATTGCGCCGGCAGGTGCCGTTCCAGCAGCCGTCGCAGCGGGCGCTTGCCGGTTCGCGCATCGACGCGGAACGGCAATGGCAGGCTCCAGGCGAACTCCACGATGCGGTGGTCCAGGAACGGGACACGGGTCTCGAGCGACACCGCCATCGAGGCGCGGTCGAGCTTCACGAGTATGTCGTCCGGCAGGTAGGTGACGAGGTCGATGAGCATCATCCGCTCGGCGATGCCCGCACCCGCGAGCGCTTCTGCCGCGGCGTCGAGCGGCGTGGACGGTTCCTGCGCCCCGCGCACGAGCAGGGCCGGCGGGTCCCAATGCGAGGCGAATGCCCGGTAGACGGCCGCGGCCCGCGAATCGGACATCAGCGAGGCCAGCCTCTGCAGGCGCTCGCCCGGGTCGCTGAGCCGCCACAGGCGTGAGACCGCGGCCCGGGCCATGCGCCCGCCCAGCATTCGGGCCAGCGCGCCGCGCAGCGGTCCCGGGCAGCCGCGCAGCAATGCCGTGAGCCGCGCCGCCCGCCGGTAGCGCTGGTAGCCGCCAAACAGCTCGTCGCCGCCATCGCCCGAAAGGCTCACGCGCACGCTCTGCCGCGCCAGGCGGCTCACCAGGTGGGTCGGAATCTGGGAGGTATCCGCGAATGGCTCGTCGAATACCGAGGGCAGGTCGGGAATCAGCGCCAGCGCTTCCCGCGGCGACACGAACAACTCCTCATGACGGGTGCCGAGTCTTCGTGCGACCTCCGCGGCATGGCCCGCTTCGTTGAAATCCGCCTCGCCGAAGCCGACGGTGAAGGTCCGCACGGGCTCTGCCGACTGCGCCTGCATCAGCGCGACGACCAGCGACGAATCGACGCCCCCGGACAGGAAGGCCCCCACCGGCACGTCGGCGACCGACTGGCCCGCGATGGCCTGCCGCAGCAGGCCGTCCAGGGCCGAGACTGCCTCGTCGAAGCCGCCGCGGAACCGCGCGGCGCGCGCCTGCTGCGCGGCCGCGAGCGGCGACCAGTAGCTCTCGTCGCGCACCCCGGGCCGGTCCGGCGCGACGCGCGCGATCCCGCCGGCCGGCAGCTTCGAGATTCCACGAAAGATGGAACGGGGGGCCGGAACGCAGTTGTGGCGCAGGTAGAGCGCGAGCGCATCGCGGTCGACGCTCGCGTCGAAGTCCGGGTGCGGACGCAGGGCCTTCAGTTCCGACGCGAACAGGAAGCTGTCGCCGCACCAGCCGAAGTACAGCGGCTTCTCGCCGACGCGGTCGCGCGCGAGCACCAGTTCCCGCTCCTGGCGATCCCACAGGGCGAGCGCGAACATGCCGACCGTACGCCGCAGGGCGGCCGCGGGCGGCCAGGCCTCGAATGCGGCGAGCAGCGTCTCGGTGTCGGAACGCCCGACCCACGGCCGCGCGAGGCCGCGCGCCTCCAGCTCCGCGCGCAGCGCCAGATGGTTGTAGATCTCGCCATTGAAGGTCAGTACGTAGCGCCCGCTGGCGGACGTCATCGGCTGGTGGCCCGCCGCCGTCAGTTCGAGGATCGACAGCCGCCGGTGCGCGAGCGCGACGCCGGCCGCCGGGTCGCACCAGACGCCGGAGTCGTCCGGGCCGCGATGCGCCAGCCGCATGCCCATGCGGCGCGCGGTCGATTCGATGCCGGGAGCAGGCCGCCGCGACAGGAAGCCCGCGATGCCGCACATGGGCGGGGCTCAGCCCGCCGCCGGCGGGTTCTTCTGGGCGCGATGTTCGGCGAGCACCGCGACCTTGCCCGCCGCAGCGGCCTCGCCCGCATCCGCGCGGCGCTGCGACCAGACCAGGTCGTGGATCACCGGCGGGCGCCGGTACTCGTCCACCGCCCGCCCGAGCACGTCGAGCACCTGCGCGCAATCCCTGCGGCCGGCCGCCGCCTGCAGTTCGCCGAGCAGGTCGCGAAGCTGCTCCCACGGCGGCGACGGCTCGATCGCGCGCATGATCATCGGGTGGCTGGTCCCGGTCACGGTGCTGCCGGTCAGCAACTCCTCGGCGAGCTTCTCCCCCGGGCGCAGGCCCGAATACGCGATCTCGATGTCGCCGTCCGGGCGCTCCGCGTCGCGCACGGTCAGGCCCATCAGGTTCACGATGCGCCGCGCCAGCTCGTCGATCGGCACCGCCGGCCCCATGTCCAGCACGAAGACGTCGCCGCCCGCGGCCATCGAACCGGCCTGCAGCACGAGCTGCGAGGCCTCCTCGATCGTCATGAAGTAGCGCCGCACGTCCTGGTGCGTGACCGTGAGCGGGCCGCCGCTGCGGATCTGCTCCTGGAACAGGGGAACCACGGACCCCGACGATCCCAGCACGTTGCCGAACCGCACCATGCAGAAGCGGGTCCGCGATGACTGCGTCTGCAGCGCCTGCAGCACGAGTTCGGCGAGCCGCTTGGTGGCGCCCATGACATTGGCCGGATTGACCGCCTTGTCCGTCGAGATCAGCACGAAGGTCTCGACGCCCGCCTCGAGCGCCGCCTGCGCCGCGTGCCAGGTGCTGAACACGTTGTTGTGCACGCCTTCGATCAGGTTCTGCTCGACGATCGGCACGTGCTTGTAGGCGGCGGCATGATAGACGGTCTGGACGCCGAAGCCCTGCAGCACCTCCCGCATGCGATCGCGGTCGTGCGCGTCACCGAGCAGGGCGACCAGCTCGACCGGCAGGTGCTGCCCGGCGACGATCGAGCGCAGTTCGCGTTCGATCGCGTACAGGGCGATCTCGGAAATCTCGAACAGCACCAGCCGCCGCGGCGCGAACTGCACGATCTGGCGGCACAGCTCGGATCCGATCGAGCCGCCAGCGCCCGACACCAGCACCGACCGGCCGCCGATGCACGCCTGCAGCAGCCTGCTGTCGGGAGGCACCGGGTTCCTGCCGAGCAGGTCGGCGGCCTGCACTTCGCGCAACTCGTCGACGCGCGCGCGGCCACGGACCACGTCCTCGAGGTCCGGGACCGACTGCACGTGCACGCCGAGGCGCTCCAGCTGCCGCAGGATTTCCGCCTTGCGGCGGCGCGAGGCGGACGGCACCGCGAGCAGGATGCGTTGCACCCGATAGCGTTGCACGAGCTCCGGCAGGCGTTCCGGCGAGGTCACGGGCACGCCATTCACGACGGTGCCCTGCAGCGCGCGCTTCTCGTCCACGTAGGCGACCACCAGGTACTGCCGCCCGGAGGCCAGCGCCATCGCCAGCTGCATGCCCGCCTCGCCGGCGCCGTAGATCACGACGCGCTCGCCCTTCAGTTCGAGCGGCGTGAGCAGCCAGCGCGCCAGCAGCCGCGCGCCGGCGACCGAGATGAACGCCAGCATCCAGTAGATGGCAACGACCGAGGGTGCCAGCGGGCGCTGCGCGACCGTGAGCCCGAGGACCCACAAGGTCGCCGCTGCCGCCGTGATGCCGGCCAGCACCGACAGGATCACGCGCAGCCCGATGAAGCGCACGACGGCGCGGTAGAGACCGGCGGCGGCGAAGACCGCGATGGCGACGACGGCGACCCCGACGTAGAGCCAGGGATTGCGGCCCAGTCCTTCCGACATGGAGTCGAACTTGAGCGCGAATGCGGCCCAGAGCGCGGCGGGCATGACCAGCAGGTCGACGCCGAGCATCGCCAGGCGCTTCGCGGGGCGCGGCAGGCCGAGGAGCGCATTGACCAGCCGGTTCCTGAGCCGGGCCGGGAACGGGACCTTGTCGCTTGCGGAGATCATGCCTTGGCGCCGATGCCTGCCGCGCAGTGTACGCGAGTTTCCCGCCGCGTCACGCATTCACCCCGACGGCGGACGGCGCCCGCGAGCGCGCACGATCGTGCCGTCGCGGACCTGCACCTGCTCGAAACCGGCTTCGGCATACCAGCGCCGCAGCGTGCGCGCGGACTGCGGCTGGTCGTAGGCGGCGGCCAGCGCATCGAAGGTGTCCAGGATGCACCACTCCTTCTGGATCTCCGCCGGCAGCCGCCTGTTCGACATGTCCATGATCGGCACCAGCCGGACCAGCGGCGGCGCGAGCCGCCGCAGCCACGCGGCGGCGGGCATCAGTCGCGGCACCCTCCGCTGGCACAGGTCGAACAGCCGCTCCGGCGCCATTCGCGTCGTGAACGGCCGCAGCAGGTACTTCCAGTGCAGGCGTTGGCGCAAGGCGCGTGAGTAGGCGTCCACGACCAGCAGTCCGCCAGGCGCCACCATTTCCGCGAGCGAGCGGAAGCTGCGCCGCACGTCCGGCGTGTGCTGGAGCACGCCAAGGCAGCACACGATGTCGAACGACGCCGGCGGCAACGGGATCGAGTACAGGTCGGCGCGGAAGATGCGGACGTTGCGGCGCCCCGCGTTGTTGCGGTGGTTGACCAGGGCCGCCTCCGTGTAGTCGAAGGACCAGACCTCCGCGCCGGTCTGAGCCAGCACCTCGGTGAAGCGGCCCGCGCCGGATCCAGCCTCCAGGACGCGCCGGCCGGACAAATCCGGCAGCGAATCCCAGCCGGCGGTGGCGCAGAGACGGTCGCGGCTGTAGCTGGAGCCGTTGTGCGAGTCGAGCTGCGTGCGCGCAAAATGCCGCCATTGCAGCCCGAAACTTGCCGCATAGCCCGCATTCCCGACGAAGCACGGGACGCCGTCCGCGACGGACAGGGGTTCACGCGTGAAGCCGAGTTCAGTCGTCGTCATCTTCCCTCTGATCCCCCGACTGGCCATTCCCGGCCGGGATTGCGTATCTTGACATCCCCGTGATGCCGGATTTCATCCTCGGTGGCGCCATGAAGGCCGGTACCACGACGGTCTGGTCGTGGCTTGCGCGCCATCCCGACATCGGCATGCCGGTCGCCAAGGAACCGCGCTTCTTCACCGGGGAGCGCGGCCTGCTGGACGGCGGCGCGCCGGACGCGCCGCTGCGCTCCGGGCGCTACGGCGAAGGCCTGCCCTGGTACGAATCGCTGTTCCAGGCCTGCGCCGGCAAGTCCGTGATCGGCGAGGCATCCAGCCGTTATCTGCACGCGGCCGATGCCGCGGGACTGATCCGCGCCACGCTGCCGCAGGTGCGCCTGATCTTCGTGCTGCGCGACCCCGCCGAACGTCTGTATGCGCACTACCGGCATGAACAGCGGACCTTGCCGGGCCTGCCGCAATTCCCGAAGCTGGTCCGCGACCGGCATCCGCGATTCGCCCGCTACCTGGCCGACAGTTCCTACGGGACCCAGCTCGGCCGCTTCCTGTCGGTATTCGACCGCGACCGCATGTTGCTGCTGCTGACCGAGGAGCTGGAGGCCGATCCGGCCGCGGCCGCCCGGCGCCTGTTCACGTTCCTGGGCGTCGATGTGCCCGGCGACCTTTCCGGGCTGACTGCGCGGCTGAATCCGGCATCCGTTTCCCGCTCGCGGGCGCTGAACCGCTGGCTGACCTCACGACCGCGGGGCCATTGGGCAGGACGACTGCCGCGGCCGGTCGCGGAGCTCGCATCGCGCATCCGCCGCAAGCTGGTTGCCGCCAATACCGTGCCAGAGGCGCCGCAACCGCTCGACCCTGCACTGCGCCGCGAACTCGTGGACCTGCTCGGGCCCGAGATCGCACTCACGGAACGTCTGCTCGGGCGCGCGCTGCCCCGGTGGCGCGCGGTCTGAGGCGCGATCGTCCTAGCCGCCGTCCACGCGCGGCACCCAGCGCCAGCCTAACAGGCTGCTGAGCGTGGCGAGCAGGATGCGCAGGTCGAGCGAGAACGAGCGGTGATCGACGTAGCGGACCGCCAGTTCGAGCTTGCGCGGCAGCAATGACTCCACGTAGTGGCGCTCCGGATCGGCCGCCTGGCCGAGTTCGCGGCTCTCGTCGATGAAGGTGAGCGTCGCCAGGTCGGTCAGTCCCGGGCGCACCGAGAGGACCTTGCGCCGGATCGCCTCCGGATAGAGTCCGACGTACTCCGGCAACTCGGGCCGCGGGCCGACCAGGGACATGTCGCCCGCCAGCACGTTCCACAGCTGCGGCAGTTCGTCGAGCTTCAGCCTGCGCAGCCAGCGGCCGGTGCGCGTGATGCGCCGGTCGCCGTCGGCCGTGACGCCGGGGCCTGACCCTGCGGCACCGGTCCGCATCGTGCGGAATTTCCAGATCGTGAATGGCCGCCCGCCGCGGCCGACGCGCCGCTGCCCGAACAGCACCGGGCCGGGCGAATCCATCCGGATCGCGAACGCGAGCAGCAGGCCGACGGGCGCCAGCAGCGCCGCCAGGATCAGGGCAACGAGGAACTCACCCGCGCGCCAGTCCAAATCAGCGGCGCACCGTCACGGGGTGAAGAACACCTTGCCCTTCGTGCCCGTCTGCGGTCCCGCGATGTTGGCGTAGTGCACGGCCGGCAGGCCGTCCGCCAGGCGCGACAACTGTGCCGCGACTTCCCCGAAGCCATCGCCGTCCGAGTCGCCGAGGTTGAAGTACGAGCCGGCCGCATCGTAGCCGTCCGGCATCACCGTGAATCGCACGTTGGTGAGAACCGTGTTCGCCACCAACATTGCCGTGCGGTTGTCGGTGGTGCGCCGGACCACCGCCGCGAAATCGACGTTGCCGTCGCCGTCCTGGTCGCTCTGCGCCGTGATGCCGAGCGGCTGGAACCGCGTGTCCAGGCGGATCACGCCCGAACCCGGCTGCCCCGTCATGCTGCGCAGCTCGATCTGGGTCTGGCCGTTGGACTGGCGCTCGCTCAGATAGGCGATCCAGCTGTCACCCGCATCCTCGTAGACGTCGAAATCGATCGGGGTCGCCTGCGAGTGCAGCGCGATGCGCGTGCGCTGCTGCGCCCCGAAGGCGTTGCGCAGCTCCACGTAGCCCGCGCCCGTTGCCCAGTCGAACATCAGTATCGCGAGCCGCGCCGGCTGGCCCAGGGCGGCAAGCGTCTTCACCCCGACCGGCGTCGCGGCGCTGTTGACGCCGAACAGGCGCCGTTCGCCCTGGGTGCCGTCGGAATTGCGCACCTCGACGTAGCCTCCCGCGGCGCCCAGGAGCGACCCGCCGATCACGGCGAGGTCGGTCGAACCGTCGCCATCCGCGTCGCCGAGGTCGCGCAGGAACTTCGGCGCGATGGCGCTGATCATGCCCGTGCCGAACGGGATCACGAATCGGTTGAACTTCACCTTGCGCGTGTTCTCCGAGCCGCCGATGTTGCGAATGCGAACCAGCGGCTGCAGGTCGCTGGTGCGCAGCGCCAGGATCGCGAGGTCCCGGAAGCCGTTCGCGTCCTCGTCGGCCAGCAGCACCGCGTCCAGTGCATGGAATCCGGCCTCGAAGAAGCTGTCCAGGTACAGCACTTCGCCGGTCTGGGAATCGCGGATTTCCGCGATGACCTGGCCGAGCGAATTGGCGCGGACCAGCAGGATCTCCTCGGACCCGTTGGCGTTCAGGTCGTCCACCGGCCTCGAGAACGAGCCGCCATTGATGCCGTTCATGCCGGTGACGTCGTCCGGCTGCGGCATGTTGATCACGTCCTGGATCACCGGCGCCATGATCGCGAGCTCGTGAAACGGATGAGCCAGCCCCGCGACGTGCCCGAATTCGTGCACCGCGACGCGCCGGAAATCGATGACGCCGGGGTGGTTCGAGCCGGCGTCGTCGTAGGCGCCCCAGGTGAAGGCGGTGTTGAAGATGACGTCGGAATGCAGATTGACCAGCCCGGGGAAGAACGAGGTCAGGGCCACCGCCAGCGTCGAACCACCGAACGCGTCTCCGCAGACGGTGTCGAGGAAGAACGAGCTGTTCGGGTCGGTGGCCGTGCAGTCTCCCGGAGTCGTCGCGCCGGCCGCGCCGTCGGTCGTGAACTGGAACACGGACGTGGCCGAGTGCCAGCGGTCGAGGGCGCTCTGGATCTCGACGCGCCAGTCGGGGTTGGCCGCGTCACCGGCGCAGCTGCCCGGCGTCAGCAAAAACCGCCCGGAATCGCAGATGTCGCCCAGCTGCACCTGGAGCGTCGCCGCCTGATAGTAGGTGCCGAGCTCGGTCCAGGCCTGCGCAACGGCCGGCACGAGTCCGGCAAGCACCAGCGCCGCGATTCGCTTCTTCATTGACGTGTCTCCACCAGCGCGCGCACGCGCTGCTTGAATTCGGCCAGCGACAGCGCCTGACGATCGTCGTCGGCGATGCGCACGCCGCCCGCGTGGCCCGCCGTCGCCACCATGCCGGGCGCGCCGGTCATCTGGTCGAACCCGCGCACCGGCTTCCGGTCGTGCGTGAACACCGCCTTGCGGCCGTCGGCATCCTCGCGCACCAGGAACCGGCCCTGGTCCCAGCCGTAAAGCGGGTGAACCTGGCTGCGCCCGAGGCGTTCGACGAAATAGACGCCCTCCTCCCCGATCCGCGGCAACCGGAGCCCCTCGACCCGCAGGCCGCGGCCGTTCAGCACGCCGCCGAGGTAGCTGAGCGTCACCTTGCTCAGGTTGCGGTCGCCCTTGAGGACGTCGGCAACCGAGAACTCCACATAGGTGCGGATGGAGCCTTTCGAGGGGCCGGCCGCGGTCCATGACCGCAGGGCCGTGCCGTGAAAGATGAAGTCGCAACGGGCCGTGAGGTCGCTGGTGCCGACCGCGACCACCGACGCGGCGTGCGCGGTGGCGGCGGCAAACGTCACCGACGCGAATACGATGATCGCCTGGAGTGAACGCATGACGGGCTCCCCTGGGCGCCGCGCCCCTGCGCGCGCGGCGGTTGTTCGCGCCGGTATCAATATACCTCGCAACGGTCGAAAGCAAGGGCGGAGACCCGGAACATCCGTCAGGCCGCGGCCGACGGCCGTTCCGGGAGTGACCTTGCCGACCAGACGCACGCCGTCACGATCAAGGCCGCGAGCGCGGCGGCCGTGCCGAGGCGCCCGCCGGGCAGCGGTCCCGCGGCCGCGGTCCTGAGCAGGCTCAGGGCCGCGGTCGTCACGAGCACCGGCGCGATCGCAACCGTGACGGCCGCAACCGACATGCCGAGACGCACGCGCGCGCGCACGGCGGACCACGCCGTCGCCGCCGCGAATGCCAGCACCGTCGCCCAGGCGGCCCCCACGATGCCGAAGGCCGGCACGAGCCAGGCGAGGCCCAGCACGTTGACGGCGAGCGCGGCGCCCGTCGCGAGCGACACCTGCAGGCCCTTCTTCTCGTAGAACAGCACCAGGATCATGGCCTGGTAGGCTGCGTGGAATCCCATGCCGATCGCGACCACCTGCAGGATCCCGGCGGCCGCACCGTATCCGGCCGTCGCGACGAGACGGACGATCTCGGGCGCCGCCAGGTACAGGCCGAGCACGAGCGCCGCAATGAACCCGCAGAAACGGTTGAGCACCCACAGGAAGTCGTGGCGGCCGGCAGCGGTGCCGCCGCCGCGGAAGTAGAGCGGGAGCCAGGCGTTGGTGACGGCGAGGGTGACGACCGGGATGACGGACGCAAGCTGGTAGCCGATGCCGTAGACGCCGACGTCGGCAAGCGGGACCAGGCGCTCGAGCACCAGCCGGTCCACGAAGGTGATGGCCCAGGTGAACAGCATGTGCGGCCACAGCGGCAGCGAATAGCGCAGCGCCGGCCCGAGCGCGGCCCATTGCGTCCCCCCGCGCGGCCCCGCCGACAGGGTGAGCCCGTAATACGCCGTCCAGGCGCCGGCGGCGATGACCGAGCCCCACAGGTAGCCGCGCAGGCCCCAGCCGGCGCCGGCGAGCAGCGCCAGGATCAGTCCCACGGTCGTCGTCAGTTCGAGGAACTCGAGCAGGCCGTGGCGGCCGGCCTCGCGGCGCGCGACGAATCGCTGCATCGGGATCGTGTGCGCGCTGCGCAGGGCGCCGGCCAGCAGCGTCAGCAGCATCAGGTCCGCCGGCACGTTGGCGCTGAATGCCTGCGGCACGGCCGTCGCGAGTGCGCCGAACAGCGCGAGTCCGCCCGCGGCGAAAGCGAGCGACGCGAGCCACAGCACGCGCACGTAGGCATCGGCGGCCGCGGCGTCCGGCAATTCTCCGTAGAACCGTCGCACGGCCTGGCCGAGGCCGAGCGAGAAGAAGCGGCTGCAGGCGAGCATGATCGCCTCGAGGAACACGACCATGCCGATCTCGTCCGGCGTCAGGTACCGGACCATCAGCGGGATCAACAGGAGCTTGGCGAACTTGGACGCGAACGAGCCGGCCGCGAAGATGGCGGACGCCCGCGCGAGGTCCCTAATCATCCGCACCGCCGCGCAGGTACTCGCCCAGGCTGCGCCGGATCCCCTCGCGCAGTCCGACGAGCGGGCTCCAGCCGAGCGCGCGGATGCGGCCCGAGTCGAGCAGCTTGCGCGGCGTCCCGTCCGGCCGGCTGGCGTCGAAGCGCAGCGTCCCGCGGAATCCGGCGCTCTCCCCGATCAGCTGCGCGAGTTCGCGGATCGTGATGTCCTCCCCGTAGCCGACGTTGGTCAGTGCCGGCCGCGACGACGGGGACCGGTCGAGCAGGAACAGGCAGGCGCGCGCAAGGTCGTCGACGTGCAGGAACTCGCGGCGCGGCGCGCCGCTGCCCCACACGACGATCTCGTCGCGGCCGCCCCGCACCGCCTCCGCGGTCTTGCGGATCAGCGCCGCCATGACGTGGCTGCTCTCGGGATCGTAGTTGTCCCCGGGACCGTACAGGTTGGTGGGCATCACGCTGAAATAGTCGCGGCCGTGCTGATGCCGGTAGGCGTCGCAGAGGCGGATGCCGGCGATCTTGGCGACCGCGTAGGCCTCGTTGGTCGGCTCGAGCGGACCGGTCAGGAGATATTCCTCGCGGATCGGCTGCGGGCAGTCCCGCGGGTAGGCACAGCTGCTGCCCAGGAACAGGAGTCGCGGCACGCCGGCCTGGTGTGCGCCGTGGATCAGGTTGGCCGCAATGGCCAGGTTCTCGTACAGGAACTCCGCCCGGCGCGTGTCGTTGGCATGGATGCCGCCGACGCGCGCCGCGGCCGCGATCACGCACCGGGGTCGCGTCGCGGCGAGGAAGCGGAACACCGCGCCCTGGTCGAGGAGGTCGAGCTCCTCGCGCGTCGGCGCAATCAGCTCGCGGCCCCCGGCCGCGGCCAGGGCGCGCAGGATCGCGCTGCCCACCATGCCCGTACGCCCTGCGACGAGGGTCCGCTCGCTTGCGCCCAAGGCACTACTCGCGGCGTTCGGGCGACGTGAACCCGTGGCGCCGCACCAGCGCATCGCGCTCCGCCGCCTTCAGGTCCTCGCCCGCCATTTCGGCGACGAGCTCCTCGAACGAAGTCCTCGGGCGCCAGCCCAGCCGGGACCTGGCCTTGGAACCGTCGCCCAGCAGCGAATCGACCTCCGCCGGCCGGTAGTAGCGCGGGTCGACGCGCACGATGACGCGGCCGTTCGCGGCCTCGACGCCGGTCTCCGCGGCGCCGCTGCCGCGCCATTCGATCGCGAGCCCGAGGCGGCGCCCGACCGCATCGACGAAGTCGCGCACGCTGTGCTGGACGCCGGTCGCGATCACGTAGTCTTCCGGTTCCGGCTGCTGCAGCATGAGCCACTGCGCCTCGACGTAGTCGCGCGCGTGGCCCCAGTCGCGGCGGGCTTCCAGGTTGCCGAGCCACAGGCAGTCCTGCAGGCCGAGCTTGATGCGCGCGAGCGCGCGCGTGATCTTGCGCGTCACGAAGGTCTCGCCGCGCGTGGGGCCCTCATGGTTGAACAGGATGCCGTTGCAGGCGTACAGCCCGTAGGCCTCGCGGTAGTTCACCGTGATCCAGTGCGCGTAGAGCTTGGCGACGCCGTAGGGAGAGCGCGGGTGGAATGGCGTGGTCTCGGACTGCGGGCTCTCGCGCGCAAGGCCGAACAGCTCGCTCGTGCTCGCCTGGTAGAAACGCGTGCGCCGCTCGAGGCCGAGGATCCGGATCGCCTCGAGCAGGCGCAGCGTGCCGAGCGCGTCCGAGTTCGCGGTGTATTCCGGCTCCTCGAAGCTGACCGCGACGTGGCTTTGCGCCGCCAGGTTGTACAGCTCGTCCGGCTGCACCTGCTGCACGATGTGCACGAGGCTCGAGCCGTCCGTCAGATCGCCGTGATGCAGCACGAAGCGCCGCCCGGGCTCGTGCGGGTCCTGGTACAGGTGGTCGATGCGATCGGTGTTGAACAGCGAGGACCGGCGCTTGATGCCGTGGACCTCGTAGCCTTTGGCGAGCAGGAACTCCGCGAGATAGGCGCCGTCCTGTCCGGTGACGCCGGTGATCAGTGCCTTCTTCATCGCCAATCCAGTATACTTCCGCGCCGCCGTGGATGACGACATCGACCTGCTGGGGCTCGCGCGCATCCTCCGGGACGAGTGGCGCACGATCGCGCTGTCCACGCTGGCGGTCGCGGCGCTCGCGATCACGGCGTCGCTGCTGATGACCCCCGTGTATCGCGCCGAGGCCGTGGTCGTCGAGGTCGAGACGACGCCGAAGGGCATCGACTCCGCCGCGGCCCTGCTCGGGCAGGTCACCGGCCTCGCGGCGCTCGCGAATGTCAACCTGGTCGAGCCGAGCGTCGCACGCACGACACTGCAGTCGCGCAGCCTGGCCGAGGAGTTCATCTCCCGCCAGGAGCTGCTGCCCGTCCTCTACGCCGATGACTGGGACGCGGCGGCCGGCGGCTGGCACTCCGGCCTGGAGTCGCCGCCCGCGCTCACCGACGGCGCGCTGATGTTCATCGAGGACGTCGTCGCGGTGCAGACCGACACCGAGGCGGGCACGATCCGGCTCGCCGTCGAGTGGACGGACGCGGCGCGCGCCGCCGCCTGGGCCAACGACTACGTGGCGCTCGCCAACGACTCGCTGCGGCGCCGCGACGTCGCCGAGGCCGAGCGCAATGTCGCCTTCCTCAATCGCAAGATCGGCGAGACGCCCGTGGTGGAGATGCAGCGCATGCTGTACGGCCTGCTCGAGACCGAGCAGCAGACCATCATGCTGGCAAACTCCCGCGACGAGTACGCGTTCAAGGTGATTGACCCCGCGATCGCGCCGCAGGAGCCGGTGCGCCCGGCGAAGCTGGTCATGGCCGCGGCCGGCGTGCTGCTCGGCGGCGTCCTCGGCCTCGCGATCGTGTTCTTCCGCCGCCTCGCCGCGCGGCTGCGCCGGTCCTAGCGCCCGGTGTCCTCGACGCGCGCGCCGCGCCCGCGCTCGGCCGGCGGCAGCGATACGCCCTGCGGGTTCGGCGTGCGGATCACGCCGGTGACCTGGCGGCAGGACGCCAGGTTCACGGTCGCGCGCGGATTCTCCACCGTGATCTCGGCCCCCAGCAGGACGCAGCGGCCGGTCGCGCGCAAGCCGCCCGTCGACGCGCGCAGGTGGATCGTCGGCTGCGCCAGCGTGCCGTCGCCCACGATCCGGACGGTCTCGCCGGTGGCCGAATCGCGCGACACCGACAGGATCAGGCCGTCGATCCGGTCCTCCGCCGCGGACACCTGGATGACGACCGCCGCCTGCGGGTTGCCGCGCGGGAGGTTCGGACGGCCGTGCTGCTGGAGGTCGGTGACCCTGATCGCCGTCATCGGCCCGGTGGCCGCGCTGGCGCGCAGCCACAGCGCCGCCACGTTGCTCGCCACGTAGACGTTCTCGAGCGTCGCGCGCGTCACGCCCTCGAGCACGATGGCGGCGCTCTTCGGGCTGCCCTGGACCCAGGCATCGTCGCCCTGCGCGAAGACGACCAGGTCGCTCATGGAGCGCGCGAAGTTGAAGGAAACCGGGCGCCGGTTCAAGGTGCGGAATTTCGAGCGCGGCGCGAAGGAATATCCGGGGTCGACGTCGCGGTTGAAGGACAGGGCGACGCCGTTGTCCGCGCCGTTGCGGATCGAGTTGCCGCGCGCAAAGTTGTTCTCGGCCTGCGAGTAGATCCATGCCGCGACCGAGAAGCGGCCGGTGAGCTCGATCGCGCCGAGGTCGTGCAGGCCCGAGTGCGACGGCAGCGTGGCGCGCGCGAACTGGACGCCGCGCTGCGGCACCGCATCCGCGCTGCCCTCGATGACCAGCCGGCCCGTGACCGTGATCGCGCGGGTGTCGGTGAAGTCGAGGAACGGGTACGGCGCATTGTCGGCGGACGGAGCCCAGATGACGTGGGCGTCGCTGACGATCAGCTTGCGCGTCGCCTCGCTGCCGAGGCCGGTCAGGTCGCCCGGCGTCTGCGCCCGATGCCGCCCGTGCAGTCGCAGCGTGGGCAGCGGAGCGTCACCCTGTGGGCCCGCCTGGGCACGCAGCCCGGCGGCCGCGACCGAGACCGCCAGCCCGAAGTCGCGCGCGCCGGCCAGGTACCAGCTGGCGCTCACCTCCTGCGACGGATCGAACACGATCCGTCCCCCGTCGATGCCCCGGGCCGGGTCGTGGGACACCAGGCGGTGCTCGCCGCCCGAGACGGCCTGCCCGGCGGCCGCCGCCGTGACCAGCGGCTGCGCGATCGTGACACGCGCGCCCGGGCCGACCCCCGTGACCGTGGCGACGTGCATGCGGCCGGCGCCGGACGCAACCGCGAGTTCGTCGCCCGCGCCGAGTCCGGCGGCGTCGGCCAGTTGCAGCGACTGCGCGCCGGCCGCCGCGGGCGCCGCGAGCGTCGTACGCAGTGCGGGAACGAGCGCGCCGCCAGCGTCGATCCAGGGGTTGCCGGGCTCGGCGATCACGCGTGCCCCGGTCAGATCCAGCACCGCGCCGCGGCGCAGCGTGACGCGCGAGCCGGCGGTCACCACGATCTCGACGCCGTCGGGCACGCGCAGGCTGCGGTCGACGAGTACCTGGCCGAGCTCGATCCTCTGGCGGGGCTGCAGGCCTTCCAGCCGGCCGACCTGCGCCGGCGCGCCCGGGGCCGCGAGCGCGGCCAGGCAGGCCGCCGCCGAAACCAGCGCCCTAGCGCGCATGTCGCAGCAGCACGGCGCGCAGCGTGGCGCTGACGCGCTCCATTTCCTCCGCGCGCAGCCCCGGGTAGATCGGCAGGCTCAATATCTCGCGATATGCGGCGGTCGCCACCGGGAAGGCCTCGGGTTTCAGCCCGTAGCGGTCCCGCCAGTATGGATGCAGATGCAGCGGAATGTAATGCACGCTGGTGCCGATGCCCGCCGCGGCCAGTTCCTCGATGACGCGGTCACGGTCGATGTCGAGCCGGTCCGGCAGCAGCCGGACGGGGTACAGGTGCCAGGCGTGCACGTCGTTGCCGTCACGCGGATGCGGCAGGCGCAGCGGCAGGTCCGCGAGCGCCTCGAAGTAGTGGCGTGCCACCCGTTCGCGCGCGAGCCGCATCGCCTCCCCTTTGCGCAGCTGCACCAGGCCGATCGCGGCGGCCAGGTCCGGCAGGTTGTACTTGAAACCCGGAGCGATCACCTCGTAGCGCCATTGCGGCCCCCGGGCGCGAAACCGGTCGAAGGCGTCTCCGCGGATCCCGTGCAGGCGCATGACGCGCATCCGCTCGGCGAGTTCCGGGCGGCGCGTCACGATCATGCCGCCCTCGCCGGTGCAGATGGTCTTGTTGGCATAGAAGCTGAAGACGGTGACGTCGTCGTCGAGCGCCCCGATCATGCGGCCGCGGTAACTCGCGGGAAAGGCATGCGCGGCATCCGAGAGCACCGCCGCGCCATGGCGCCGCGCGGCGTCCCCGAGCGCCTCCATGTCGCAGGCCTGGCCGCCGTAGTGCACCGGAATGATCGCGCGCGCGCCGGTCGTCGCGAGCGCGCGCGCCGCGGCTCCGCAGTCGATGGTCAGGCTGGCGGGGTCGACGTCCACGAATACCGGATCGGCGCCCAGGTAGCGCACGACCTCCGCCGTCGCCGTGAACGTGAAGGTGGTCGTGACGACGCGGTCGCCGGCCGTCACTCCCAGCGCCTCGAGCCCGAGGTGCAGACCGGCCGTTGCGGAGTTCACGGCAATGGCTTCCACACCCCCGATCGCTTCCGCGAACGCGGCCTCGAAGGCGCGCGCCTTCGGGCCCGTCGTCAGCCAGCCGGAACGGATCACTTCGGCCGCCGCCTCGATTTCCTCCTCTCCCAGCGCGGGCCGCGCAAAGGGGATGAAGGGAGCGGCGTTCATGCCTGCCCCTCACGCCCGTAGGTGTAGCCGCGATCGTCGCCGCCGAGCAGCCGGAAACCGCAGCGTTCGAGCCAGGCCTCGCAACGGCGCGTGACCACGGCCACGTGCTCCGTGCGGCGGAGCGTCCGCGCGGCGCCGTCGAAGATCTGGCGGTCGGAGCCATTCGTGTTGATGCTGAGCAGCCGGATGCGCGGCACGCTGAGTCCCTGCAGCAGGCCGTCCAGGCTGTCGGCGTCGACCTCGATGCGTTCGTAGGCGCCGCGGTCGCGCAGGGGCGTATCGATCACCTCCTCGACCAGGTTCGAGGCGGGATGATCCGGGTTGACCAGGAATCGCAACCGTGCCGGCCCGCTCCAGGCTGCGCGCGGGATGACCGTCATTCCGTCCAGGCGGTGCCGGCGGGCAAATGCCTCGAGCGCGGCGACGTTCTCGGGCGTCGGCTCGATCACGATCACGCGCCCCTCGCGTCCCACCAGGCGCGCGAAATGGGCGGCGCGCGAACGCCCCGCGCGCAGCGTGTCCCACGGCGCGCCGATCTGCACGGCGGTGTCTCCCGGTCGCAGCAGCCGGTATGGCAGCCGCGGGCGGCGCAGCGCGGAGCCGAGGCCGTACTTGAGGCCGTCCGGCAGGCGCCACAGGCAGGCGTACGCGGCCCGGCGCAGCGTGGAGTGCAGCGCAGAATAGCGGCTCAGGCGGTAGAGCATGCGTGACGGCTTATCGGTAGCCCAGTTCCGAGCGCAGTGGCTCAATGATACGTGACGCGCCGGCCCATTCGGCGTCCGTCATGCCCTCCCGCCAGTCCCGCGCGGGGCCCGCGCGGCGCAACTCCCGCAACCGCGTGGCCACCGCCTGCGGGTCGGCGAGCCCGATGCGCCTCGCGACGGCCGCGAGGGAATCGGGCTCCGCGACCATGTCTTCGTAGCGCAGCTCGACCATGCCGGCGCCGCCGGAAAAGGCTGCGGAGGTCCGCACCCCCTGCACGGAGGCGACCCACTGGCGCGCGCAGACTTCGGCGACACTCGAGTGGCGCAAGTCGGTCTCGATGCCGGGATAGCGCACGCCCCAGATCGCGATCCGGCCGTCGCGGGCCGCGCTGCCCCACAGCCGGTTGCGCGCCGACCAGGCGAAATAGCGCAGGTTGCGCCACGGCACCGCGCGCAGCTTCGCCAGTGGCCGGCCCGTGTCGGACTCTCCCAGCCATTGCCGCCGCGACGAGGCGACCACCGCGCGGCCATCCCGGACCAGGTGCACAAGCGTCGCGTCCGGAAAGACGCGCGTCACGAAATCGACCCGCAGCGCGTTCGACACCGTCTTCTCCAGCAGCCGCCCGCCGCCGGCGGTCGCGGCGGGCCGCGCCGCGCGCCGGAGGTCGCGGCGGATCACGGCCGCGATGCGCGGCGAGCACCATGCCGGGTCCAGTGCGTCGTGGGAGCAATGCTCGTTGCCCGTGCGCCAGATGAAATTGACATCGTGCGGCACGACCGCGAGTTCGCCGCTGGCGGCGAACGCCTCGCGCAGCAGCCGGGTCCCGGACCGCGCCGCGCCCAGGATGATGACCGGCGGCAGCTCAGGTCGCATCGCTCCCCCCGCCGGCGCGGCGCGCGGCGCCGGCCAGCGCGCGGACATAGGCCTCGACCGCCGCGGCCCGGCCGTATTGCCCAAGCGCCAGTTCGCGTGCCCGCGCGCCCATCGCCGCGCGGCCGGCGCGATCGTCCGCAAGGGCGGCCGTCGCGGACGCCAGCGCCGCTGCGTCGCCCTCCGCGACCACGCGGCCGATGCCCTGCTCGCTGATCATGCGCGCGATCTCGCCCGATGCGTCGCCCTCGTACAGGATCGGGCGACCGGCGGCGAGCGCGGCGTAGGCCTTGGAAGGCACCATGAGGCCCGTGAAGGCCCCGCGCAGGCAGACGAAATGGAGATCCCCGAGCGACTGGCTGTGCGCCAGCTCGACCTCCGGCCGCGCGTCCGCCACCACGACCGCGGACAGACCGCGCTCCCGCACCCCGGCCTCGATCTCCGCGCGCCGGCTGCCGGAGCCGAACAGGAGGAAACGGATGTCACGGCGGTCGCGCAGCCGCCAGGCGGCTTCCAGCAGGGTGTCGAAACGGTGCGCCCGGCCCATGTTTCCCGAGTACAGGACGACGAACTCCCGGTCGACGCCGAATCGCCGCGCGAGCGGATTCGCTGCGCGCTCGATCGGCTTGATGGTGCGCTCGTCCGCCCAGTTGTGCACGAGGACGATGCGCGCGGCGTCGACGCCCAGTGTCAGCAGCCGGTCGCGCATGCAGCGCCCGATTGCGAACACGAGCTCGGCCGATTGCAGGGTCAGCTGCATCCGCCGCAGCAGCCAGCGATGACACCGACCGCGCGCGTCGAGGACGCCGGCCGCCGCGAGCACCTGCGGATAGAGATCCATCACGACGCAGGCATAGCGCTGCCCGCGCAGGCGGTGCATCAGCCGTCCGGTCAGCGGGAACATCGGTGGTTGCGTCAGGTAGACGCCGAATGCGTCCGGACCGGCCGTCGCGGCGAGCGCCAGCGCCCCGATCCAGTAACCCGCCTGTGACAGCAGCTTGCCTGCCCGACTTCGCGGTTCGCCGACCAGCGACGGCACGCGGCGCAGGCGAGCGCCGGCCGCCGCCAGCCGCCCGGCGAGCGGGCTGCGGCCGCCGCGGTAGGCGGCGCGGCTGACGATGACTTCGACGCCGAGTCCGGCGTCCCGCAGCGCCGGCACCAGGTCCCGGTAGAAGTCGGTGACGGGTTCGTAGGCGTTGAAGAACCGCAGCCGGGGCCATGCCGCCTGCCCGCGCTTCATGGCGGGCGCGAGCAGATCGCGAGCACTCGCTCCCCCCAGTCGCGCGCCGACGGCAGGCCGGCCGCCGCCGATCGCGAGCGCGCGCTCCAGGTCTCCCAGTCCGCCAGCATCGATTCGATCGCGGCGAGCGCGGCCGCGGGCCGGTCGTCCTCGAAGTACACCGCGGCGTCGGCGCAGATCACCCGAGCGTACGGGCGGTCGGCGACCGCGATCGGAAGGCCAAAGCACATCGCTTCCGGCAACGCATTCGGGTAGGTCTCCGCCCGCGAGGGAAAGAACAGCCCGACCGCCGTGCGGTAGTGGTCGACCAGGGCCGGCTGCGGCAATTCGCCCAGGTTGACGACCAGGTCATCCGCGCCGGCCTCGCGGATGCGCCGCAGCAGCGGCGCCGTCCGCGAGTCGGCCCGCAGCGTCACCAGGAACCGAAGGTCGAGCTCGGCCAGGCGCCGCCGATGCCGCACCGCCAGCTCGACGATCAGCTCGTGGTTCTTGTGCTCGTTGTAGCGGCTCGGGTAAAGAAGTGTGCGCGCGCGATCCGGCAGTCCGGCGACCGGCTCGGAACGGGCCCGCAACATGTAGTCGGGGACCGGATTGGGCACCACGTGGATGCGGCCTGGCTCGATGGCGAATGTCCGCGCCAGGGCGCTGCCCATCGCCTGGCTCTGGACGATGATGTCCCGCGTCGTCGAGAGCGTCCGGCGGAATGCCAGGCGCCGCAGCCACTCCTGCAGCCGCCGCCGGCCGTAACCGAGCCGGCGCACCGCCGCGCGGTCGACCAGGTACGGATGGCGCATGAGCGCGGCCTTGCGTACCGGCAGCGGCACCACGGAATAGTTGCCGAGCACGATCACGCCCGCCGGCCGGTAGCGGCCCACGGCGCCCCGCACCCAGACGAGTTCGAACCACAGCCGGCGCAGCAGCCGCATCACGCCGCGGCCGAGCGGATAGCGCACGACGGTGACCGCCCCGCGGCTGGCGAACTCCGCAAACTCGGGCGACGCCGGGACGACCAGCACGATGCGCGTCCCCCCGGGCGCGCCCTGCGCGTATTCAACGTAGAAGTTGCGGGTGGCGTGGAAAGTGCCCGCGCTGGTCGTATTGATGGCGATGCAGAGGATGACCGGCGGCGATGTCGGCGGGTTCACGTCGGCAGGGTCAGGCCAGGTACCGGTCGCCAAACGGAAATCCCGCGCGCAGGTCGGGCGGCAGGCGATTCTGGCACAGCGACCTCGCGTACGCCATGTCGCCGGCGCCTTGCGCCTCGTCGCCCGTGTCCGGCTCCATGAAGCCGCGGCCAGCCAGGTAATAGTCGCCGCGCGCATGGCCGTGCAACTGCTCGAGACGGCGCATCTCTTCGCGCGTGCAGCGCGCCCGCGCCAGGGCCAGTTCGCCGGGCGCGGCCTCGATGCCGAGGTCGCGCACCAGCGCCGCGAGCGCATCGCCGCGCTCGTCCCGGAGATCCTCGTAGCGCACGGTGAGGTCTGCGGCCCGCGCCCACGACAGGTAGTGGTCGATCCAGGCCGGCAGGCCGAACCGCGCATGGCGCAGGAAGACCGTCCAGTCGCGCGTGAACGGCTGCACCCGCAGCCGCGAGCGGAACCGGTGATAGGAGCGCAGCGTGTCCAGCGGATCGCGTACCAGCAGCAGCGTGCGCGCGCGGCGCAACCAGGCGCTCGATCGGTAGTGCGTCTTGAGGACCCGCGGGCGCGCGCCCGCCCACCACGGCGCGAACAGGTTGGAGCGCGCGATTTCCGGCATCAGGCGGTCGATGGTCGTGAAATCGATCTGCTCCGGCGGCGGGACCCGGATCGCATAGAGCTGCGCGATCAGGAACCGCAGCCAGGTGCTGCCTGAGCGCGGGAATGACGCAAGCACGATGTCGCCGCGGCGGATCCCGGCCGGCGCGAGTGCGATCGCGGCGAGTCGTGACGGAGCGAACCACCGCTGCGGGATCATCGGCCGCGCCCCGCGGCGCCACCCAGCGTCGGCCACAGCGCTTCCAGCCGGTCGAAACCCGGCCGCTGCCCGGGCGGGATCTCGCCGACGATGTCCCGCAGCCGCTCGAGATCGGCGGCGTAGAACCCGATGAGCCGCTGCCGCAGTGCCGGTCCCGGCGCGGGACGCGTGCCGGTCAGGCCCGCGCGGCCGAGCGCCTGGTGCGCCAGGTCCGCCAGCTTGCGCAGCGCGCGGGCCCGCCCCAGGCGGCGTTCGATCGCGACCAGCGCCGGCGCATGACTGCTGCGCTTCGGCCTGCTGCCGAATGCCGGAGGCACGAACTCGGGATCGACGCCCAGGAAGCTGAAGAGTGCCGCCAGGCTGCCGGCGGCGTCGACGGCCAGGTGCTCGAAGCACAGCGCGAACAGCCGATCCGCGCCGAACGCCTGCTGATAGCGCCGCAGCCGGACGCCGTACAGGCCACGCCGCAGGAAATCGGGGCCGCCGCCTTCCGGCCCGGCCGCGAGCGCCGCCTCGAGCGCGGTGTCCAGACTGCGCCCGGAGACGAGACCATTGCGCAGCGCCCAGTAATAGGCGGAGATCGCCCGATCCACCGGGTCGCGCAGCGAAACGACCAAGCGTCCTTCCGGGAAGCGCGCGCGCAGGTACTGTGCGGATGCCGGATCCTCCAGATACTCGACCGACACGTCACCGCGGATCGCGCCCCCGCGCGCGTAGCGCGCCAGGAACCAGTCGTCGCCGCGCCGCCGGTGCTCGGCGCCGCCGAGGTAGTGGATCTCCCGCTTGTGGGCCGGCAGGGAGATCCCGGGATGCTGTGCCAGGCAGGCATGCAGCCAGGAAGTCGCGCACTTCTGGGCGCCGATCACGAAGAACTCGAGTTTCATGGAGCGGTTCGCGCGTCGCGTGAGCGGGCCGCGATCAGCGCCACGATCAGCAGCAGCGGCAGCGCCTGCGTCAGCAGCTCCACGACGAACTTGCTGAAGTCCGTGGTCAGGAGGTGTATCGATGCGGTCTGGGCCACCATCGCATACAGCGCGACGACGTTGGGATTGCCGGCAAGCAGCTCGGTCCGGCACGACTCGTACAGGAACCGCAGCGCGATCCCCAGCGCGAACATCCCGAGCACGACGCCCGCGACGTGGAAGTTGAGATACAGCTCCGCGACGAAGCCGGGCGGGACGCCGCCGCGCAGGCCCGTGCCGTAGACCTGCTGCCCGAGCAGCGGGCCGACGCCGACCGCCGGCTTGGCGGGCCACAGAAACCTCGGCACCGGCGCGATCGCCCAGGTGACGAGCGTGCGGCCGTACTGGAGCGGGATCCGCTCGGGCACCGCGCGTACGACGTGCGTCGTCTTTCCGAGATCCAGGAAATGGCGGCCACCCACCGTGATGGCGGCAAACTCTCCCGCGACGTCCACGCGGTCCCAGTCGGCATCGGACCGCGCCGGGCGCAGCACCGTGATGCCCACCAGCACGACGACGGTGACGGCGGCCACCGCCGTCGCGCCCGCCAGGCTGACACCGCGACGCATGTAGTACGTGATCAGCAGCGCCGCCATGACCAGCATCGCAAAGGAGCCGCGGCTGCTGGAGAACACCGCGAACCCGACCGCCACCGCGCCCGCCAGCGTCGCGACCGCCAGGCACAGCAGGCGCCGCGCCCCGGCCTGCCGCAGCGACCAGCCGTAGGCCACGCAGAACAGGATCGCCGCGAGCGAGATCGCCCACCGGTGGTAGCCGAGCGCCGCGCGGAACTGGCTGCCTTCCAGGTCGAGGAAGCGCTTGCCGGACAGCTCGTCCAGCCCCGCGCCCGCCAGCACCAGGCCGAATTCGCTCACGAACAGGTACATGGCAACGCCGGCCGCGCACATCACCAGCAGCGACGTGACCGCAAAGCGCAGCGGCCGCAATTCGGTGCGCGACGCCAGCAGTCCGCCGCGCAGCCGCCATCGCGGCAGGCGCAGCAGGTAGCCGGCGGAGAGCGCGGCCATGCCGGTCAGGATCAGCGTCATCCCGGCCAGCAGGTCGGGCGGCTTCAGGTCGAGCAGGATGCCGCGGACCACCGGATCGTTCGACGACAGGTAGACGTATGGCGCCTTGAGCGTGACGCCGACCAGCACCGCGAGCAGCGCGAGTGTCAGCGGCTCGCCGGCCTCGAATCGGCGCCGCAGCAGCATCGGGACCAGGAGAATGGCCGCCGTCGCCGCGCCGCTCCAGGCGAGCAGCGCGGCGGGGAGCCCGTCGGTGATGAGCAGGATCGCGCCCAGCAACACGACGCCCGCGATGATGGCGAGCGTGACGCCGACGATCGCGCGTCCGATCTGTCCCCTGGCGATGCGCAGCATCACCGGCCCGCCTCAGTATCCGAGCTCGCGGTGCAGCATGCCGGCGCAGTCCCGGTACGCCGACTCGATCCGCGGCGTGAAGTACCTGGGCCAGGTCGCCGCGGCGCCGCTGCGCAGGTGCGAATGCGTGTCTTCCGTCCCGGCCGGCCGGCCGCTCAGCCTGGCGAAGCTGTAGGCGGACAGCAGCGCGCCGAGCTCGGCTTCCGGGATCCGCACGTCGCAGAACTCGAACAGGCGCCGGAACGCATCGAGCGACTGGCCGCCCGCCAGCTCCTCGAAGCGCAACAGCAGGATCCGCGGATCGGCGGTCGCGGCACGGGCCCAGTCCTGCAGCGCCGCGAACCGGCCGCGGTCCGCCAGCACGCGTACCGCGTGGCACAGGCCCTCCTCCTGCGACATCCGCGCCAGTCGCTGCCTCAGGTCCGTCATCGGGCGGTTCCCGTCGCGATCATTCAGATGCGTCCGCAGCGTCGAGAAGTACCAGGAGACCACCAGTTCGCGTGGATCGCGCAGCACGAAGAAGGCGCGCCAGGCATCCGGTTTCGGCATGGCGCGAAAGACCCCGTGAGGCACCAGCAGCGGGCTGACGATCGCCCCTTCGGGCAGGCGCAGGCGGGCCAGGTCCACGGATGACGCCGGCCGGCCGTTGACGCGGGCGCGGCTCTGGTAGTGGTAGTACGTCAGCCCGCTGAAGCGGTAAACCGTGACGTCGCTCAGCACGGACATCAGCCACTGGCTGCCGGTCTTCTGCACGGCGCAGTGATAGACGTTGGCGAAGGCCGTGCGATGCTCGACCCGGATGAACCGGTGACGGACCTCCGTCAGCCGGGACCGGGTGGCGACCAGTCGGCGCACGATCGCCAGCGGCACGAGGCGCCGGAGCCACGGCCAGCGCCGCCTGACGCGCGTGAGCTCGCGGCCGGACCACGCCACCGCCCGCGTGAGCAGCCCGGCCACGATCAGAACGAGTTGACAGCCGCGACGGCCACCGCGATCTGGTACAGGATCTGCGTCACGCTGGTCCAGACCGTGAGGGGTCGCAGCTGGTGCGCATCCAGCGGCACGACGACCGTGTCGCCCGGCTGGATGTCAAGCGCTGCGCCACGGCTGAACCATGCGCTGGAAGGCGGCGCCGCCACCGAGCCGTTGGCCCGGATGGTGAAGGCGCGCCGCCGGTCGGCGCGCTGTGTCATCCCGCCGCTGCGCTCGATGTAATCGTCGCGCGTCAGGTCCGCATCGAACAGGTGCGACGTCGGGTTCTGCACTTCGCCGATGACGGTCACCTCCTGCATGCGCCGCGGCACGAACAGCTGGTCGCCGCCACGCACGATGACGTCGGGCGTGGAACCGGGCGTCGCGCGCATCGCCTCATCGAGTTCGATGACGAGGCGGCCAGCCGCCACCGTGGAGCGCAGGTCGGCCAGCAGCGCCTGGCCCGCGGCCATCGCCTGCGCGGTCTCACCCGCGTCCTCGGATCGCGCCTGCTGCAGCGACAGGGCGGCCAGCTCGCGCTGCAGCCGCTCCGCCAGCAACTCGAGCTGGCGCTGCTCCCGGACTTTCAGTTCCTGCCGCGTGAAAACGCTTCCCTGGGGGAAGGCCAGGTCCGTCAGGCCGCCTGCGCGCTGGATCACCGAACGAAGCGTCTCGCCCCGCCGGATCGGGTAGGCGCCCGGAAAGCGCACCTCGCCGGCGATGTTGATCGTCTCCTGCTCACGCCAGTCCGGCATCGCGCGCACCAGCAGGTGGTCGAAGGGACGCAGCACGACGTCCGCGGCCGCGTTGCCGGCGACGAGGCCGGCGAGGTCGATCTCGATCAGTCCGGTCTGCCGGTTCTCGCCGTTGACCACTTCGTATCGGGTCAACTCGGCGACGTCGCCGTAGGCTGCCTGGTCGAGGCCCCCGCCGGCCCGCAGCAGGTCGCTCACGCGCATGCCGGGCTCCAGCGGATACCTTCCCGGCACCTTGACCGGGCCGCCGACGCCCACGACCTGGCTCGCTTCGGCCTGGCTGCTCTGCCGCTCGAGTTCCTCGAGGATCGGTCCCACCACGCGATCCCGGCTGGTGGCGAGGTCGAATACATGAACCTGGTCGCGGTTCTCCAGCGGGACGTCGGCGGCGGAGTCAGGCGCCGCGAAGGCGCGCGCCAGGTCGGCCGAAACCACCGATACGCGCCGGTCCGGGCCCGATTCACGCCGGATGAGCACGTAGTGCAGGTCCGCCAGCGGCTTGAGCTCATCCAGGCTCCCGACCAGGTCAGTCAGGCGCATGCCTGGGCGGAACTGGGTGCGGCCGGAGCGATGCACGTGCCCCTCGAGCGCGACCGTGCCATCGAGGTTGTCCCGGATCGACGCCACGCGCAGCGAATCGCCGTTGCGCAACCGCGTCCCGCGACCGGCGTCACTGGAAAGGTCGAGGTCGATCACGGTGCGGAATCCGTTGCCATCGATGCGCTCGACGCGCGCCAGGCGCGGGTCCGCGCGCGGCGTGAGCCCGCCCGCCAGCCTGAGCGCGTCGTCGGCCACGGCATCCCCGGTCATTTCGTAGATCGCCGGGCGCTGCACCTCGCCGGATACCGCCACCGTGGCGCCGACCGTCGGGATGAAGATCACGTCGCCGGGCAGCAGCCGGGTGTCCTTGCTGGTGTCACCGCCCAGCAGCAGGTCGTAGAGATCGAGTCGAAGCACGAGCCGGCCGCTGCGTTTCAGCTGGATGTCGCGCAACGAGCCGATCGGCGCGACACCGCCGCTCGCGAACAGGGCGTTCGTGATCGTGGACAGCCCGCTGACCGTGTAGGAGCCCGGCCGCCTGGCCTCGCCGAGGACGAATATCTGGATCGAGCGCAGCGGTCCCATGGAAACGCTGGCGCGCGTGCCGATCATCTGCTCGCCGACGCGCTGTTCCAGCAGCGTCTTTGCCGACTCGAAGCTCAGGCCCGCCACGGCAATCGGCCCGAGATCCGGGAAGTCGATGACGCCATCACGGCCAACGACCAGCACGTGGCGGCCCCCCCGGTCGCCCACCAGCAGCACCTCGAGCGTGTCGCCGGGTCCGATGACGTAGTCGGCCGGCACCGGGATGTCGGTCGCAGGTGCAAATGTCGTCGGCACGCTGGTGAACAGGTCGTAGCCGAACGGCCGCAGCTCCGGCTTGACCGGCAGCCAGCGGACCTCGAACTCGAAATCGCCGAGAGTCGGCTCCGCATTCAATCGCCTGGCAGCTTCCGTGGTCGTGAGCCCCGCCAGCAGGATCGGCGGCACGCCAGTCAGCGCCAGGCGTCCCAGCCGGTCCAGCACCCAGGGATTGCCCTCCAGCACGCGGCGGCGGAATTCGTCCTGGCTCCTGCCGCCTGCTCCACGCACCGTGACCGACAGCAGGAGCGTGTCGCCGGCGTCCAGGCGCGGCACCTCGCTGGCGGCGGCTTCCGCCGCCGGCAGGACCGGCGCCGCCAGCGTCTCATTCCCGACCGACGTGGGTTGTGCCGGCGCCAAAGGCGGCGACTGGGTCTCCGGCTGCAATACCTGCTCGAGCAGCTCCCGCTTCAATTCCGGCGCCATCGTGCGCAGCGTTTCCGCAGGCGGCACCGCCTGCCCCGCCGCGCCGGCTGCCACGAGCGCCAGCGTCGCCGCGAGCAGGCACGCCGCCGACCGATTCCATCTCCTCAGAACTGTACCGACCATTCCATGTATCCCCGAAGCTTGTCCGCCTGATGATCGGCCGGCGCCGGATCCGTCTGCTCGTATCCGATTCCGACCCGCAAGTCGCCATTCAGCAGCGTGCGGCGGTGATGCAGGTCCGCCGACCGGATGGTGGTCGGGACCGCGGCGACCGAGTGCACTTCGTTGGCACCGGCCCGGTTCACCCTGACGTGCTGTGCGGCAATCTCCCAGCTGCTGCCGTCCGCGCCCGCCAGCATGAGCGCGCCGGCCCATTGCCGGCTGTCGCCGTCGATGGCGTGCCCCAGCGAGCGATGGCGATACTGGTATCCGTCGCTGTAAATGCGGTTCTGGTAGGCGCACCCGAACTGCGGCTCGCTCTCGTAGAACGCGCATGCCGTGTCGGCGTACTCGAGGTGCGCGCGCCAGGAACGGTCCCCGATCCCGCCCCAGGTCTCGACTCCGGCCAGGCCCAGATACTTGCTCGGCATCGAGTTCGCCTCGTCCTCCCCGATCGCCTGCATGTATACCGCAACCGGCGCCCAGGGCATCGACCATCTCATGTCCACGCCGGCCATCTGGTTGCCAGGCTGCCGTGCGGGCGACTGGTCATTGTCGCGGCCGAGCAGCAGGTCCCGGAATGTGTCCAGGTCGCAGGGCCTGCCTTCCCCGCACCACTGCGCGCTTCGAGACAGGCCGACCTCGAGGCGCGAGTGCGGTTTCCAGGTGAAGCGCATGCCGAAGAACTGTGCATCCGGGGCGTCGTTGCGGTCGTGCTCGAGCTGTCCGAGGGTGATGGCGGCCCTGAACTGCCCGAGCCAGCCGAGCCATGGATGGTCGATCGCATCCGAGTAATTGCGCTCGATCGTGATCGCGGGCAGCGGCCGCGCATTCGTGCCCAGGATCAGGCTCCCTTCCCAGCCCGGGCCCCACCAGCGATCGATGTACCCTGCCGAGAGCATCCAGTTGCCGAGCACCATGGCGACATAGCTGCCGTCCGGACGGAATTCCTGTCCGTCCCCGGCGTCCGCGACCGCGGTCGCCTGCAGGCGGTACGCGAAGCGATGGCCGGTGAATTGTGCCGCGCCGGAGAGTTCCCCCTCTTCGCGCGCCACGTCACCGAAGCGGCGCAGCGCCATCGGGTTCCCGGATCCCGAGAGACGCAATTCGTAGCTCATCGCGCCGACCCTCGTCGCCTCGCGCGCGGCGACCCGCACACGCGCGAGTGCCGCGCCCACGTACTCCGGGTGCTGACCGTCGTCGCCCGCGCTTCGCACGTCGCGTGCGACCTCGGCCCAGGAGACCGGCCATGCCGTGAGCGGCGTGCGCACGATGCCCGCATCCGCCAGGAGCTGGAGGTCATGCCGCAGCCGCGCATCGCCGGGCGCGAGCCAGGGATCGGCCGCCGCCGGCCACGCGCACAGGCCTGCCATGAGCGGCAGGATGCCCTGCATCGTTTTCACGACGGGCCGAGGAAACACGCGTAACCTCCCGATCTTACAGATAAAATTGCCGGGCATTGTAGGCACCCCGGCAATGGCGATGCAACAGAATACCGCTTCAGCGGTGTTCCGCGATCCAGCCGGCGAGCCCGGCGAGCTCTGCCGGCGGAGTTCGTGCGCCAAGTGGCAGCAGCGTTGCGCAGAGCTTCTTGCCGAGTTCCACGCCCCATTGGTCGAACGGGTTCACGTCCCAGAGCACGGACTCGACGAACACCTTGTGTTCATGAAGCGCGACCAGCCGCCCCAGCATCGCGGGATCGAGCCGCGGAAACACGAGGAGCGACAAGGGCCGGCTGCCCGGGTGCCGGCGCTGCGGATCCTCGAACTCATGGCCCGCCATGAAGGCCTGCGCCTGCGCCAGGCAGTTGGCGATCACCAGTTCGTCGGCCGCCGCGTCGGCGCCGCCCGAGAGCGGCAGCAGGAGGTCGAGACTCACCAGCGCCGTGCCCTGGTGCAGCAGCTGGAAGAACGAGTGCTGGGCGTTCGAGGCGGGCTCGCCGAACAGCACCGCGCCGGTGTCGCCCGCAACCGCCGAACCGTCGCGCGTGACGGACTTGCCGAGGCTTTCCATCTCGAGCTGCTGAAGGTAGGCGGGCAGTCGCGCGAGCCGCTGGCTGTAGGGCAGCACTGCATGGCTCGCACAGCCCAGCACGTTGCGGTTCCAGTGGGCGATGAGCCCGGCGAGCACCGGCAGGTTCTCGTGCGGCTCGGCGCGGCGGAAGTGCTCGTCCATCGCGTGTGCGCCCGCGAGCATCGCCTCGAAGTGCCCGGTGCCGATTGCGAGCTCGATCGCGAGCCCGACCGCCGACCACATCGAGTAGCGCCCGCCGACCCAGTCCCACATCTCGAAGCGCGCGTCGGCGGCGACGTCGAATTCGTCCATCGCCCTGGCGTTGCTGGATACGGCCGCAAAGTGCGCGCGCACCGCGGCCTCGCCCAGCCGCTCCGCGATCCAGGCGCGCGCCCGGCGCGCGTTGGCGAGCGTCTCCTGCGTGGTGAAGGTCTTGGAGCAGACGATGAAGAGCGTCCGCACCGGGTCGAGCTCGCCCGCGAGGTCCGCGAACTGCGTTCCGTCGACGTTCGAGACGAAGTGGCAGCGGACGTGCCCCGTGTGGAAGGGCTGGAGCGCCCCGACCGCCATGGCGGGCCCGAGGTCGCTGCCGCCGATGCCGATGTTGACGACGTCCGTGAAGCGCGCGCCGGTTGCGCCCTGGCGTTTCGCGGTATGGATCTCGCGAACGAAGGTCGCGCAGCGCGCGCGCATGGCGCGCACGGCGCCGGCCAGCGGCACCAGTCTGGCGGGCATCTCCGCGCCCGCGGGCGCCCGCAGCAGCGTGTGCAGCGCCTGGCGCCGCTCGCTTTCGTTGACGATCCCGCCCTCGAACATGGCCTCGGTGCGCCCGCGCAGCCCCGCCTGTTCCGCGAGCGCGAGCAGCGCCGCCAGCGCCTCGACATCCAGCCGCTGCCGGCTGAAGTCGAGCAGCAGCCCCTCGAACTCGCGTGAGAAGTGCCTGAAGCGGTTCGCGTTCTGCGCGAACAGCTTCGCGACGGTCACGCGCGCCAGGCGCCTCGCGTGGTCGGAGAGGTCGTTAGCCAAGGTTGGTGACCCTCGGGTCCGGCGGCCCGCCGTCCCGGTAGTATTCGAGGTACCACTCGACGAATCGCCGGACGCCGACCTCCACCGGCGTCGTCGGCCGGTAGCCGACGTCGCGCACCAGGTCCTCGGCATCGGCCCAGGTATCCGGCACGTCGCCGGTCTGCAGCGGCAGCAGGTTTTTCTCCGCCTTGCGCCCCAGGCATTCCTCGAGCACGGCGATGTAGTGCAGGAGCTCGACCGGCCTGTTGTTGCCGATGTTGTAGAGCCGATACGGCGCGCTGCTCGTGGCCGGGTCCGGTGCGTCGCCGTCCCAGGCCGGGTCCGGCTCCGCCACGTGGTCGAGCGATGCCAGCACGCCGCCCACGATGTCGTCGATGTAGGTGAAGTCGCGGCGGTGATGGCCGTAATTGAAGACGTCGATCGGCCTGCCCGCGAGGATGTTGCGCGTGAATGTGAAGAGCGCCATGTCGGGTCGGCCCCAGGGACCGTACACGGTGAAGAACCGCAGTCCGGTCACGGGCAGCCGGTAGAGGTGCGCGTAGGCGTGCGCCATCAGTTCGTTCGCTTTCTTGGTCGCGGCGTAGAACGACAACGGATGGTCCACGTTCTGGTGCACCGAGAACGGCATCTTCGTATTGGCGCCGTACACGGAACTGGTCGAGGCGTACACGAGGTGCCCGACGTCGTGACGGCGGCAGCCTTCCAGCACGTTCAGCGTGCCCGTGAGGTTGCTGTCGGCATAGGCGTGCGGCTCCTGGACCGAGTACCGCACTCCTGCCTGAGCGCCGAGGTGCACGACCCGCTCGAACCGCGAGCGCGTGAACAACGCCTCCATGCCCTGGCGGTCCGCCAGGTCCTGCTTCTGGAAGCGGAAGCTGCGCCTGGCCGTCAGGCGTGCGAGGCGAGCCTGCTTGAGCGCCGGGTCATAGTACGGGTTGAGGTTGTCGAGTCCGGTCACCTCGTCCCCGCGTGCCAGCAGCGCCTCGGCCACGTGATAGCCGATGAAGCCGGCCGCGCCCGTGACCAGGACCCGCATCAGCGGCGTCCGTCCGGGTCCGGGCGCCCGCGCCCGCTCACGCCGATCCGGCAGTCGCGCAGGCTGAGCGGCGGATTCTCGTGGCGGCCCATCGGCAACCTCGTTGATGGGGACGGGTGCGGATCAGCACGCCGATTCGCACCTGCCCCCATTAAAGCAGATACAGCACGCCGAAGACGGCAGCGCCGGTCATGGTGACCAGGTACGGCAGCGCCATCCACACCATCGTGAAATATGACAGCCGGATCAGCGGCGCGAGCGCGGAGGTCAGCAGGAACAGGAACGCGGCCTGGCCATTGGGCGTCGCGATGCTCGGGATGTTGGTGCCGGTGTTGATCGCGACCGCCATCGCCTCGAACTGCTCGCGCGTGACGGCGCCCTCGAGCAGCGCCTCCTTGGCCTGGCTGATGTAGATGGTGGCGACGAACACGTTGTCGCTGATCATCGACAGGAAGCCCGAGGCCCCGAACAGCGCGATCGGCTGCTGCTCGGGTGCGAGCGACAGCACCCACACCAGGAACGGGTGGAACAGCTCCTGCTGGTGGATCATGCCGACCACCACGAAGAACACGACCAGCAGCGCCGTGAACGGCAGCGCCGCCTCGAACGCCTTGCCGAGGCGGCCCTCCTCCACCACGCCGGTGAAGGCGGTCGCGAGCACGATGATCATGAGCCCGATCACGCCGACCTCGGCGACGTGCAGCGCGAGCGCGGCGACCAGCACGAGGGCCACCACGGCCTGGGTCAGGATGATCTGGCGGTGCGCGGGCGTCCGCTGTTCCGATTCGCTGCGCTCGAATTCCTCGAGGATCGCGCGCACCGAATCCGGCATGCGCACGCCATAGCCGAACCAGCGCAGGCGCTCGACCAGCACGCAGGTGAGGAGGCCGGCGAAGACGGTCGGCACCGTGACCGGCGCCATCTCGACCGCGAAGCGGATGAAGTCCCAGCCGGCCTGCTCGCCGATCAGCAGGTTCTGCGGTTCGCCGACCAGCGTGCAGACGCCGCCGATGGTCGTGCCGACGGCGCCGTGCATCATGAGGTTTCGCAGGTAGGCGCGGAACTGCTCGAGGTCGGAGCGGTGGCCGTCCTGGACCGCCTCGTCCTCGCGCTCGTCGTGCCCCGACGCCTGGTGCGGCTTGCCGGAGGCGACCCGGTGGTAGACGCCGTAGAAGCCGGCCCCGACCGTGATCATCACCGCGAGCACGGTCAATGCGTCGAGGAACGCCGACAGCAGCCCGCCGACCGCCGCGAACAGGAACGCGACCACGGTCTTCGAGCGCACGTGCACCAGCAGCTTGGTGAAGGTGAACACGAGCATCTCGCGCAGGAAGTAGATGCCCGCGACCATGAACATCAGCAGCAGGATCACCGGCAGCCCGGTCTCGATCTCCTGCTGGATGCCCCCGGGCGTGACGAGGCCGAGCGCCGCGGCCTCGATCGCGAGCAGCCCGCCCGGCTGCAGCGGATAGCAGCGCAGCGCCATCATCAGCGTGACGATGAACTCGAACAGGATCGCCCAGCTCGTGACCACCGGGCCGGCGAACGCGAGCAGCAGCGGGTTCGCTGCGAGGCAGCCGACGATCAGCCACTTGTACCAGTCGGGCGCGTGGCCCAGGAAGTTGCGCCCGAAGGCCCCGGCCAGCGTGCCGGTCATCCGCGTTCCCGGGTCGCCGGCAGGTTGCGGAACAGCGCCGGGCCATTCGCCGCACGCTCGACGGCCACGAGCGCCTCCTCGTGCGCGGCAAGCTCGGCCGCCGTCGCGCGGATGACCGGGATGCGCACCTCGCCGCGGCGCGCGCGCCGCGACTCCCCGGCCGCGTCGTCCTCCGCCGCGCGCCCATGGTCGAGCGTGAGCGCCGCCTGGCCGCCGCTCATGGCGAGGTAGACGTCCGCGAGGATGCGCGCATCGAGCAGCGCGCCGTGCAGGTCGCGGCCCGAGTTGTCCACCTTGTAGCGCTTGCAGAGCGCGTCCAGGCTGTTGCGCTGCCCGGGATGCAGGCGCCGCGCGAGCGACAGCGTGTCGAGCACGCGGCAGACGTCGGCGATCGCCCTGCCGGCGCCCGCGAGCGCCAGCTCCGCGTCGAGGAAGCCGACGTCGAATTCCGCATTGTGGATGACGAGCTCGGCGCCCTCGATGAACGCGAGGAACTCCCGCGCGATGTCCGCGAAGCGCGGCTGCGAGGCCAGGAACTCGCTGGTGATGCCGTGCACGGCGAGCGCCGCCGCCTCGACCTCGCGCTCGGGCCGCAGGTAGCGTTGCCAGGTGCGGCCGCTCGGCCGCCGGTGCAGGAGCTCGACGCAGCCGATCTCGATGATGCGGTGGCCCTCGGCCACCTCGAGGCCCGTGGTTTCGGTGTCGAGGACGATCTGGCGCATGGGGCGTAAGGATATCAGGCCAGTTCGTCGATGCCGCGGTTGGCGAGGGCGTCCGCGCGCTCGTTCTCCGGGTGCCCCGTGTGGCCGCGCACCCAGTGCCACTCGACGTCGTGCTTCGAGGCGAGCGCGTCGAGCCGCTCCCAGAGGTCCTGGTTCTTGACCGGCTTGCGGTCCGAGGTGCGCCAGCTGCGCCGCTTCCAGTCCGCGAGCCAGGTCGTGATGCCGTGGCGCAGGTACTGCGAGTCGGTGTAGAGCGCGACCTCGCAGCGGCGCTTCAGCGCCTCGAGCGCGCGGATCGCGGCGGTGAGCTCCATGCGGTTGTTGGTGGTGTCGCGCTCGCCGCCGTACAGCTCGCGCTCGCGGCCCTGGTGGCGCAGCAGCGCGCCCCATCCGCCCATGCCCGGGTTGCCGCGGCAGGCGCCGTCGGTGTAGATCTCGACCCGGCTCAAGAGGCGCGCCGTGCCGCGGGCTCCGCGAGCCCGCCGATCACCGCCGTGCGCAGCCGGTTGCGCAGCCGCAGCGGCGTCATCGAGTAGACGCGCTTGCGCGCGTGCAGCAGGTAGGCGCCCGAAAGCCGCGGCCAGGCGCGCCGCCCGGCGCGCTCCAGGAATCCGCGCGCGCGCGAATGGCCGAGGCCGGCGACCGGCGGCGCGTAGAGGAAGCGCTCGGTGCGGCCGACCTCGAAGCCGATCAGCTTCAGCCAGTCGGAGAGGCGCTGGGCGCCGATCGTGCGGCGCAGGCCCGGCGGGAAGCCGCCACGGGTGAAGACGTTGCGCAGCGACCACTGGCCGAGCGGCTCGAAGCCGAGCACCACGAGCTCGCCCTCGCCGGCGAGCACGCGCACCGCTTCGCGCAGGACTTCATGCGGATCGCGCGCGAACTCGAGCGTGTGCGGCAGCAGCATCACGTCCACGCTGTCCGACTGCAGCGCGAGCTCTTCGGCGCTCGAGACGAGCGCGACGCCGGGACCCCGCGTCCGCGCCACCAGCGCGCCGCGGCGCGTGCGCGCGAGGGCGAGGAAGGTGTCGGGCTCGCCCCAGGACCCCACCTGCACGCAGTGCAGTCCGAAGGCGCATTCGAGCGCGCCCGCGACGAGCGCGCGTTCCTGCTCGAGCAGCATGGCCCCGAGCGGGCCGGCGAGCCAGGCGGCCAGTTCCTGCGCGGACGCCTTCATGAGTCCCGGAATTGTCGCATACTTGCGCATGCTCGACGTCCAGCCGATCCCGGCATTCCAGGACAACTACATCTGGATGATCAAGGGTGCCGGCGACCCGGCCTGCGTGGCCGTCGTGGACCCGGGCGACGCGGAACCGGTGCTCGCGCGACTCGAGGCGGAGCGCCTTACGCTCGCCGCGATCCTCGCGACCCATCATCACGCGGACCACGTGGGCGGCGTGCCGGCGCTCGTCGAGGCCACCGGCTGCGCGGTGTTCGGCCCCGCGCGCGAGCGCCTCCCGCTCGAGGTGACGCGCCTGTCGCGCGGCGACCGCGCGCGCCTGCCCGCGCTCGGGCTCGAGTTCGAGGTGCTGGAGGTGCCGGGCCACACCGCCGGGCACATCGCCTACCACGGCCACGGCGTCCTCTTCTGCGGCGACACGCTCTTCAGTGCCGGCTGCGGGCGACTGTTCGAGGGCACCCCGGAGCAGATGCTGGCTTCGCTCGATGCCTTCGCGCGACTGCCGGACACGACCCGCGTGTTCTGCGGACACGAGTACACCCTGGCCAACCTGCGGTTCGCGGCCGCGGTGGAGGCGGGCAACGCCGATATCGCGGATTACACCCGCAAGGCGGCGGATTTGAGGGCTTCCGGCAGGCCCACCCTTCCTTCGACCATCGGGCTTGAGAAGCGCGTCAACCCTTTTCTGCGCACCCGACATGAAAATGTCAAATTATCGGCGGAACGGCGGGCGGGCAGGCCATTGTCCAACCCGGTAGCCGTGTTCGCCGAGATCCGCAGCTGGAAGGACGGTTTTAGATGACGGAAGCGCAGGACCTCCCGATCCGCCTCATGGCCCTCGTCGCCCTCGCCGCCCTGGCGGCCGGTTGCGCGGGCGTGGAGTCGACCGCGACCAGCTCGTTGCCCGACGAGACGATCGTCAACGACCCGACGGTCATCGCCTATCCGGAGGAGCCCGAGGCGCCGCCGCTGCCGCTGCCGGAACTGACGGCGCCGATGCACGACGAGCTGCCGGCGGAGCCCGTCGTGTATGGCGACGTGCTCGAGCGCATCCGGGGCCGGCTGTCGCTGCCTGTCGTGGACCACTCGCGCGTGGATCGCGAGATCGAGTGGCTGCAGCGCAATCCCGATTACGTCGCGCGTGTGTTCGGCCGCGCCCAGCGCTACCTGCATCACATCGCGAACGAGGTCGAGGCCGCCGGCCTGCCGGGGGACCTCGCGCTCCTGCCCGTGGTCGAGAGCGCGTTCAACCCGTTCGCCTACTCGCGCAGCCACGCTTCGGGCCTGTGGCAGTTCATCGCCCCGACCGGCGAGCGCTACGGACTCAGGCGCAACTACTGGCAGGACCAGCGCCGCGACGTGCTCGAATCCACGCGCGCGGCGCTCGAATACCTCTCGCAGCTGCGCGACCGCTTCGACGGCGACTGGTTCCTGGCCATCGCGGCCTACAACTACGGCAGCGGCAATGTGCAGCGCGCCATCAACCGCAACCTGGCGCTGCGCCGCCGCACCGACTTCTTCTCGCTGTCGCTGCCCGCGGAGACGCGCGCCTACGTGCCGAAGCTGATCGCGCTCGCGAAGCTCATCCGCGACCCCGGCGCCTACGGCATCTACCTGCCGCCGGTCCCGGACGCGCCCTACTTCCGCGTGGTGCCGACCGAGGGCCCGGTGGACCTGCGCCTGATGGCCGAGCTCGCGGGCATTGAGACCGAGGAGCTGCACGCGCTGAACCCCTCCTGGAACCGCTGGGTCACCGATCCCGACGGCCCGCACCGCGTGCTGGTGCCGGATGTGGTGGCGGACACCTTCACCACGCAATTGACCGCGCTCGACGGCCACGCGCGCGCGCGGCTCGGCGTGCACACGGTCGCCGCCGGCGAGTCGCTCGCCTCGATCGCGGGCCGCTACAAGGTGCCGGAGACCTTCATCGACCGCATGAACGCCGGCAAGCGTGCCCTGCTGCAGCCGGGCGACGAGCTGCTGGTTCCGGTCGGCGACGTCTCGCAGCTGCGCGCCGGGCTCGGCGCCGACCTCGAGCGCCGCATCCATAGGGTGCGCAGCGGCGAGTCGCTCTGGAGCATCTCGCGCCGCTACGGCATGACCGTGTCGCAGGTCGCGCGCCTGAACGGGATCTCGACCAAGGCCCTGCTGCACCCGGGCCAGCGCCTGCAGGTGTCCGGCCCGGCCGCGCAGGCGGCCGATCAGCCGCTGCCGGCCGCGGGCAAGGTCAGCTACACGGTGCGCCGTGGCGACACCCTGTCGGGGATCGCGAAGCGTTTCGCGGTCAGCGTGGGGCAACTGCAGGCCTGGAACAACATGGGCGGCAGCACGCGGCTGCGTGCCGGGCAGTCACTTACGATTCACGTCGGGGGTAGTTCGGACGTCGGCAGCTAGTGTCGGGTTCCGTGGAGGGGAAGGCATGGGGTTCCTGGCGGGCAAGAAGGTCCTGGTCGTGGGCCTGGCGACCGATCGTTCGATCGCCTGGGGAATATCGCGGGCGATGAAGCGCGAGGGCGCGGAACTCGCCTTCACCTACCAGAACGACCGCATCAAGGACCGCGTGGTCGAGCTCGCGACCGAGCTCGGGTCGGCACTCGTGATGCCGATGGACGTCGGCATCGACGCCGAGATCGACGCGGCCTTCGCCAGGCTGCGCGAAGCCTGGAGCGGGCTCGACATCCTGGTGCATTCGGTCGCCTTCGCGCCGCGCGAGGCGCTCACCGGCGGCTTCGTCGAGGCCACCAGCCGCGAGGCTTTCGCCCAGGCGCACGACGTGTCGAGCTACAGCCTGACGGCGCTCGCGCGGGCCGCGCTGCCGCTCATGGAGGGCCGGAGCGGGGCGATCGTCACCCTCTCCTACCTCGGCGCGGTGCGCTCGATTCCCGCCTACAACGTGATGGGGCTCGCCAAGGCGAGCCTGGAGGCGAACGTGCGCTTCCTGGCGGCCGACCTGGGCCCGAAGGGCATCCGCGTGAACGCGATCTCGGCCGGACCGATCAAGACGCTGGCGGCCGCCGGCATCCCGGGCTTCCGCAAGATGCTGCACCACGTCGAGCAGGTGGCCCCGCTCAAGCGCAACGTCACGATCGAGGACGTCGGCAATGCCGCGGCGTTCCTGTGCTCGGATCTCGCCGCCGGCATCACCGGCGAAACCATCTACGTCGATTCAGGCTATTCGCACGTGGGGATGAGCTTCCCGGAGTAGCGCCGGCGCCTACTCGAACAGCTGCGGGTTGACGTCCACTTCCGCATTCGCGCGCATGGACGTCACGTAGGCGGCCGCATCGGCCAGTTCGGCCCGCTCGCGCGCGGACCGTGCTTCCTGCTCGCGCTCCTCGGGCGACAGCATCGCGAAGTTTCCCGGCCTGACCGCGGTGACGCGCCACACGGCCGTGTCGCCGCTCGCGAGCGTCGCCGTGCCGTAGCTGGGCTTTCCCTGCGGTACCGGCGCGCGGAAAGCCGCGGCCGCCACTTCGGAGGGAACCTGCGCGTCGTTGCGGCGCGCGAGCGCGAGCCCGCCGCCGGCGCCCTGCCAGGCGCGGGTCGCTTCGCCCCACGCGGCGCCCGACTCGAGCTCCTTCGCGACGGCCGCCGCGCGTTCCGCCGCCAGCTTTTGCGCCTGCTCGAGGCGCACGGCGCCGGCGACGAGCGGCCGGATCTCCTCGAGCGGCCGCGGCACCGCCGGCTGGTGCGCGGTGACGCCGAGCGCGACGACGCGCCCCGGGGCGATCTCGACCGTGCGCAGCTCGCGGCCCGCGAGCGCCTCGGCCGAGAACACGGCGTTGATCACCGCGGGCTGGGATCCGAGCAGGCCGCCGCCGGCGCGCGTGAATCCCTGCGCGCGGCGGATCTGCAGGCCCATCTTCGACGCCACCGCCTCGAGATCGCCCGAGGCTTCGAACGCGAGCGTGTCGAGCTCCTCCTGGCGGTCGCCGAAGGCCTTCTCGACCTCGGCGCGGCGCAGCTCCTGCTCGAGTTCCGCGCGCACCTCCTCGAACGGGCGCGCTGATTCGTCCGCGACCTCCTCGAGCCTGATCACGTGCCAGCCGAACGGGCTCCTGACCGGGCCGCGAATCTCGCCCGGCTTCATGCCCCAGACCGCGTCCGCGAACTCGGCCACGAAATCGCCGCGCTCGGCCATGCCGAGGTCGCCGCCCGCGTCCTTCGAGCCCGGATCGTCCGACAGCTCGCGCGCGAGCCTGGCGAAGTCCTCGCCCGCCGCCGCCCGCTCGTAGGCGGCCTTCGCCTTCGCCTCCGCGGCCGCCGGGTCCGCGCCGGCCTCGATGAGGATGTGCCGCGCACGGCGCCGGCCCGCGTTCGTGTATCGCGCCCGGTTCTCCTCGTAGTACTGCCGCAGCTCGGCCTCGTCCACCTGCACGCCGGCCGCGAGCTCGTCGATGCCGATCTCGACCCAGGCGACGTCGGCCCGCTCCTCGGTCAGGTAGCGGTCCTGGTGGGCCTCGTAATAGGCCGCGATCGCCGCATCGTCGGGGTTCACCGAGCCGGTGAACGCGGTCCCCGGCACGACCGCCCAGCCGATCTCGCGCGTCTCCTGCCTGAGCGTGACGGCGCGCTCGAATTCCGCCGGCAGCACGAAGGCCGACGCGGAAACGCCGCGGTCGAGCTGCCGGGCCACGATGAACTCCCGCTGCTCGGCCTCGAACTGCGCGGGCGTAAGGTTCGCCGAGCGCAGCGCCGCGTGGTAGGCATCCGCCGAGAACTGGCCGGCGACCTGGAAGGCGGGGATCTGCTGGATGGCCGCGATCACCTGCGCGTCGCTCGTGGCGAAGCGCAGCTTCTTCGTGCGCTGGCGCAGGAGCTCGGTCTGCACCGCGCGCTCGAGCACGTTCTGCTGCAGTTCCTTGCGCAGGTCCTCCGGCACGCCCGCCTCGCCGAGGGCGGCCTGGTAGCGCGACAGCGCCTCCTGGTAGGTGCGCAGCACCTCCTGCACGTCGACCTCGCGGCCGTTGACCTCGATGCCGCGCGCCTTGGTGAAGGTGCCGACGCTGACATCCACGCCCCAGAAGATGAA
>DATBLN010000086.1:0-2444 GCA_036555345.1 Steroidobacteraceae bacterium | reverse complement strand
CCTCGATCGCCCAGCCGGCTTCCTCGGGATGCTCGCGCGCGAACGAGAGCCACCAGTCGGCTTCCGCCGGGCCATAGGGGTGCGGGAAGCGGTCGCGCAGGTTGCGCGAGATCTTGCGGTTGTTGGCGAAGCGCAGCAGCGGCTCGCGGTCGGCGTCCGCCCAGTCGCGCACGATGCAGGAGCCGCAGTCGAGGCGCATGTCAGGCCCCGATCCCGCCGAACTCGCCGAGCGGCGCCTCGCGCTCCGTGAGGCCCTGGCATTCGCGGTCGAGGGCCGCGTACTCGGCGGCGTGGCGCTCGTGGAATGCGCGGTAGGCCTCGACGCTCGTCCAGCGGTCGAGCGTGAGGTAACGCAGCGGATTCTCGCGGTCCCGGAGCAGCTCGAGGCCGACGAAACCCGGCGCGCCGCGGAACAGGCGCGCCCAGTCGCCGTCGGGGCCGTAGCGGCGCTCGAATTCCACCTGGCGCTCCGTCTTCACGAAGAACTCCCAGACCGCGCAGAACCCGGCCGTCACGGGCGGGTCCTGCCCGCGAGCCAGGCCTCGGCCTCGGCGACGGTGGCGAAGACGTTCATCGGCAGGCCGCGGTTGTTGAGCACGGTCTCGGCGAACTTCATCAGGTCGCCGTGCGCGTTGACGTCCACGTAGGCCACGGCATTCATGCGCCCCGCGAGCTGGCTCCCGCCCGCGGCCGCGATCTGGTAGACGTCCCAGGTCTCGAGGCGCTTTCCGGTCAGGCGCTCCTCGATCAGGATGCTGGCGCAGTTGCGCACCTCGGCCTCGCGGAACACGTCCTGCAGGTAGCCGCGGACGTTCTCGACCGTGTTCGGGCCGGTGACCGTGAAATGCAGGTAGCCGGGCTTCTCGCTGATCGCAAGCTGGTACGACATGGCGGTCTCCCTCAGCCCTTGCGCGCGGCAAGCAGCACCAGCACGAGCGCGGCCGCCGCCGGCAGGGCCTGTGTGACGAGGATCGACGCTTTCGCCGTGATGCCGCCGAAGACGCCCGCGACGATGACGCACGCGAGGAAGAAGAGCATGACGTCGCGGCGATTCGCGACGAGGCCCCAGCCGAGGCCGGCGGCGAGGAATCCGTTGTATAGCCCCTGGTTCATCGCGAGCACCTGCGACGAGGCCGCAACCTCGGGCGTCATCGCGAAGATACGGTGTCCCGCCGGCGTGTTCCACAGGAACATCTCGAGCACGAGGAACCCGAGGTGCAAGAGCGCGACGAGCGCGACGGCGATCCTGGCGGCGAGCTGCATGACCGGGCTCCTCAGGAATGTCCGCGGCGCTTGAAGAACTGCACCGCGCGCTCGTGCTTCACGGCCGCCGCCCGCGTGGGAAAGGTGCCGAGGTTGCGGCGCTTCCCCGTGCGCGGGTCTTTCGAGCGCGAGTAGAGGCGGTACCGGCCGGAGGGGAGCTTGCGGATCATGGATGAGAAGGCCTCGCCCGGCGCATCGTAACGCCGGATCAAAGGTGCGAGAAGAACTCCGGCGCTTCCTGCCAGCGATCGTGCATCCCGTCCACGCAGGTGACCGGGATCTTCGAGAGCGTTTCCTCGGGCACGCCCTCCAGGCAGCCGATGTTCACGCCGTACATCTTCCCGATCGGCGTGTCGTTGCCGACGCCGAAGGCGCGCACGCCGCAGTGCTGGCAGAAGAAGTGCTGGTTTTTCCGGGTGTTGAACCGGTACTCCGTCATCTCGCCCTGGCCTGCCAGCAGGCGGAAGCCCTCCGGCTTCGCGACCGCGACCCAGAAGCGCGTGCGGCGGCAGATCGAGCAGTTGCAGCGGAAGCTGCCGGACTCGAGGTCGAGGTCGGCCTCGAAGCGGACCGCGCCGCAATGGCAGGCGCCGCGGTAGGTCTTCAGCATGCCCGGCCCTCCGTCGTCAGATCCAGCGCCGCACGGCCGCCATGTATTCCGAGTACGCCGGCCCGAACCGGGCGAGCAGCGCCTGCTCCTCGGGCCGGATCTGGAACCGGTTCAGGTAGGCCACGAAGGCCGGCAGCAGCAGGGCCGCCAGCGCGTTCGACAGGTACGCGGCCCAGCCCGCGAGCGCCACCAGCATGCCGAGGTACATCGGGTTGCGCGACCAGCGGAACACGCCACCGGTCACGACCGCGGAAGCCGCATCCGGCGTCATCGGGTTGACCGTGGTCCCGCGGGAGCGGAAGGAGACCACCGCGGCGGCGACGATTGCGAGGCCGAGGATGCCGAGGCCGATCGACACGGCCATGCGGCCGGGCAGGGCGAAGCCCGCCGCCGGGAAGAGGCGCGCCAGCCCGACCATGGCGCCGGCGACGATCGCCGCGAGGAGCAGCGGCGGCACCTTCAGGCTCATGGTTGCCTGCGGTAGCCGAGCACGCGGGCCGGGAGCATGAGCACCGCCTTCAGGAAGGCGAACAGCGCCTCGAAGGTGATGCCGATGAGGCGAAACGGCAGC
>DATBLN010000085.1:0-15402 GCA_036555345.1 Steroidobacteraceae bacterium | reverse complement strand
CGGGCTCATAACCCGAAGGTCGCAGGTTCAAATCCTGCCCCCGCTACCACTCATTTCACTCGGTCCCGGCGAGGCGTCAGCAGCAGCCGCCCGCCGGGACCCAGTCACCTCGAACTCGGCTACGAGCCGACCCTTCACCGGCACCAGCCGCAGTGACTGCCAGCCTGCCAGACGCCGTGGCAGCATCCTGTCCATTGCCGTGTCCTTCCGGGCAATCGCGCTGGCCGGAGAACCAGCCATGAGCGGTCCGAGGTCAGGCGCATGCTAGGCTTCGAATCTCAACTCGGGACCCTTGTCGGAGGACCTGGTGCGCAAGCGAAGCGGGAAGGGACGGGGATACCTGTTCTTCTGGCTTGCAGCGCAGCCGAAGAAGGGTGCCGCGGCGCCCAAGGACCTGCCTCCGGCGTTCGAGGCGGGTGACTGGGAGCCGATTGACCGGTGGATGCGGGAAAACGGAGGCAGCGTTCCGGCCGGGCAGGTGTTCATTTTCGACGAGAACGGCCGCAATGTATCCGTCGCGGACCTTGAGTGCTGCCAGATCTACTACACGATGTACAAGGCGAGCAAGGCGGTCCCTGCCTGTCCCGCGCGGCTGACCGTCCGCCGTCTGATCGCGACGAGCAAGCTACGCGCGCTGCGCGCCGCGGAACGCGTCCGGCGCCGTTGCCGGCTCGAACCGGCCTGCGACGCCGTCATCCGCCTGCAGGTCCGCGCCTGGGGCTGCAATGCATTCGGCGTGCGCATCAATGGCCAGTTCGTGCAACTCGGCAACGAGGCCTGGGCCGCTCACTGTTATCGGATCGAGTGCATCGAGACCTGAATGGCGGAATATGAAAAAGAGGGCCTGTCACGTTAGTTGAGAAATATTGATGGATTTTCAATGTGTTACGAGACAAGGCTCGACGCGGGACGAATCAAGATTCCCTGACGGCTGAAAATTCGCTAAAAATACCCGCAGCGCCGCACCCACGCCGTGACCTGCGCGAGACCTCGCAAGCCCGCGGACCTGTGCGGCGCCGGATCCGACAACAAGAAGTTGCGGGGACAAGTGGGTGGCGATCCCGTTGCGGAGCGACAATGTCGAGCCGGCGTTTCTCCCGTTCTTCGGGATGAAGCGGGCGCCGTTTCTCAACCTGTCGGCGCCGACGGAAGTCTTCAATTCGAATCAATGCTCGCTGCTGGACTCGCATCTGGCAGCGGCCACCAGGCGGGCCGATAGCCTGGTCGTCATCCTCGGCGTGGACCGGATCGGCAAGACGACGCTGCTCAACCGGTTCATCGCCGGGCTGGACGATGGACTGTGCTATGCCACGTTCGACGAGACCTGCGTGGAGGGCGTCCAGCTGCATCGCTCGTTCCTCGATCAGATCGGTCTCGGCGAGATCATCGGCACGCTGAGCGAGTTGCGGCACATCACGTCCGAGTATCTCGTTCATCAGGCGAAGAATGGCCAGCATGCCGTGCTCTTCGTGGACAACGCGCACCTGGCGCGGCCCACGGTCCTCGAACAGCTGCGCTGGATCGCCGGCATCAAGCTCGACGGCGTGCGGGTCTGCAGCATGGTGTTCGTGGGGAACCTGAGTTTCCGGCGCATCCTGCAGTCGCCAGCGATGCGATCGCTCGACTTCCGTCACCAGACCACCTTTCATGTCCGTGCCCTTTGCGAAGGGGAGACGGACGACTACATCCGCCATCGGCTGAAACTGGCCGGAGTCGCGGACGCCGCGGTGTTCCCGGACGATGCTCGCGCGCTGGTCCACCGCCATACCGGTGGCAATCCGTTCATGATCAACATGCTGTGCAACGAGGTCCTTGCCGCGTCCTACACGCAAGGCACCCGGGTCATCGGTGAGCAGCACGTGCGCTCGGCTGCGCGCGCGCTCGGAATGCCTCCGCACGCAGTCCCGATCAGGGCCCATGGCAGGCGCAAGAACGACCATGAAGCGATGCCTTCGGTGCCTCGTGACGGCGCGACCGAACCAGCGACCGTTCGACCGCCTGCCCTTGCCCAGCCGGCCGGCCGGTCACCGCAGCCACCATCGCCCGAGGAAGTCGCCAACAGGAATCTGCGCGTCCGCATCAGTGAACTGTCGAACCAGCTCGAGCGCAGGGCCGAGGAAGAGAGACAGCGGGCGCTGGCCGACGCCAGGCGGCACGACCAGGAAATGAACGAGCTGCGGACACAGTTCACGGCGCAGGTCGACGACCTGACCCGGTCATTGGCCGAGCACAAGGCGGCGCTGGCGGAGCGGGAGGAGACCATCGCGAGACTCGCCGCCGACTTGAGGAACCTCGACCCCGCGACGGCGCAAGGCGCGAGCGGGTCGGGAAATTCCAGGAGTGCGCGCCGGCAGCTGCGGCGCCTGGTCAGGCGGCCCAGGGCGATGCGCGGCACTGGCCGGACCGAAGGGTCACAGGGTCCGGAGCGTCCGGCCGGAGAGGCGGGCCGCAATGTCGCACCGCCGCATGCGGATCCTCATGCCGGCACCACCGGCACGGACGAGACCTGGACGCTGCTTCCCCACATGATGATGGCCGTGCCTGTGGGCCAGCAGCCGGCCGCTGCGGCGGGCGGTCGCGCCGAGTTCATCGAACTGCTGCTGGACGGGAAACCGTGGAAAGTCGTGGATCTTGCCTGCAAGCCATCGCGCATCATGATCGGAAGGGCGGATGACTGCGATCTCCGCCTCGACAGCAGGTACGTGAGCCGCCACCATGCGATCCTCGTCCTTCACGACGGCGGCATCGTCATCGAGGACCTGCGCAGCTCCAACGGCGTATTCGTCAATTCAGCGAAGGTGGTCCGGTCCGAGCTGCGACCCGGCGACACGGTCGCGATCGGCAACTTCTGGCTGCGTGTCAGGTACGAATAGCGCCCAGCGGGTCAATGCGCCGCCAGGATCGCGGCCTTGGCGGCCTCGTATTCCTTCTCGGTCAGCACGCCCAGCTTGCGCAGGCGATAGTGCTCGCGCATTTCGTCGCGCAGGAATTGCGGCTTTTCCTGCGGGCGCGCCTGCCGGGCGGCGAGGATGCTCCTGCCGATCTCCGCGAAGACCGGCTCGTGGCGGCGCGTGCTGCCCAATCGCCCCGTCACGCCGGCGAGGATCGCGGAGCCGTGCACGCTCCGCAGTTGCAGCGATTCCCGGGTCCAGCGCAGGACGACGCCGACGGCGGCGGTGGCAATCAGCGCGACGAACAGACCGGCCATGCCGCCCGGGCCAAGGGTCGAGCCCAGTGCCGGCCAGCCCGCCGCCAGTGCGCCGAGGCCGATGGCGACGAGACCGGTCGCCACCCACAGCAGGACCCACGGAACGCGGCGCATTCGCACCGGCGCGGGATTGGCGAATCGCAGGTCGAACTGGTAGTCGCGCGCTGCGCCGCGCGGCCCGGTGATGCGCACCCGCAGGTAATGGCCTTCGAGGATCGACAGCTCGGTGCCGCTGCCCTCGGCATGGCCCGGAATCGCGTGGCGCAGCAGCGTTGCGCGATTGACGTCATCGACGGGCGCAGTGCCGATGCCGGCGCCACTGTCGAGCGTAATGTGTTCGACTGCTCTCATCGCCCTGGTGCCCGGGGAATCAGTCGCCGCGTCGTACGTCTGACACTGTATCCGCCCGGCCCCATGACGGGCGCGTGGCGGCGGCGGCGGGTGAGAGGTGCGTCACACTGCCGTCCGGGCGCATGCCCGGATGGAGGCGCTCAGGGCGCGCGGTCCCTGGTCGATGCGAGGTTCGGGCTGAGCCGCGAGAGGTAATCGGCAACCGCTGCGCGCTCTTCGGCCGAAAGCGCCCCGATCATCCGCACGTGTTCGGCGTCCATGCCCGGGCGCGCACCGGCGGCCGTCTGATCGAGTTGCCGCAACAGGTAACCGTAGTGCTGGCCGGCGAGTCGCGCACGCATCCTGCGCAGCTCGCCCTCACCGAGCGGTCCGTGGCAGCCGCTGCAGTCGCGGTGGTACACGATTTCGCCCTGCCGCAGCGCGGCGCGATCGCCGGCGCCGCCCTCGAGCGGTGGCCAGCGCCGCAGGCTCTCGGCGTAGGCCGCCACGTCGAGCAGCTCCTGCGGCCCGGACAGGCAGTGCCGCGACGCGAAATTCTGCATGCGCTCGTCCCAGCGCCGGTCGTGGCGAAAGTCCACGAGCTGCTTCACCAGCACCGAGACGTGCTGTCCCGCGATCGCCGGTACAGCGCCGTCGTCGGTGCCCCGGCCGTCCTGACCATGGCAGGCGGCGCAGGTCTCGAACAGCCGGGCACCGCGGCCGGCGTCCGGCTCGAGCTCGATTGCGGCGCGGAAATCGGCGATGGCGGCGGCCGTCCGGCCCGCGAGCGCTGCCTCTTCGACGACCGCCGTGCCGGCTGCGCTCGCCAGCAGCAGCGTGCCCGCCGCCGCCGCGGTCATGACGCAGGCACGGTAGCGCTTGCGCGGATTCATGCTTGCAGTCTGCCCTCGTCCAGGCGCGCCGGCAACGCGGCAACTACGTAGTGGCATTTCGGGCAGTGCCGGTCCGCGATGCCGGCCCTTGCGGGGTCCGCGGCCGATTGAGCTCCAGGGTGGAATGGTTCAAGGTGATGGCCTTCGAAAGGCGGTGCACATGTCACCCACGATCACCGAGATCCTCGAGGCACGGGAGCGCATCGCGCGGAGCGCGCTGCGCACGCCCCTCGTGCGCCTCGGCGCCGACGCACCGGCTGACATCTGGCTCAAGCTCGAGTGCCTGCAGCCGATCGGCTCATTCAAGATCCGGGGCGCCGCGAACGCGATGGCGCAGCTCGCGCCGGAGCGCCTCGCGCGCGGCGTGCTGACCGCCTCCGCCGGCAACATGGCGCAGGGCGTGGCGTGGTGCGCGCGCGAGCGCGGCATTCCCTGCACCGTCATCGCGCCGGACACCGCGCCCGCCGCCAAGCTGCGCGCCATCGAGCGGCTCGGCGCCCGCGCGATCCTGGCGCCATTCGACCGCTGGTGGCAGACCTTCCAGGAGCGCTCCTATCCGGGCGTGGAGGGCGCCTTCATCCATGCGTTCGACGACCCGCAGGTGATGGCGGGCAACGGCACCATCGGCCTCGAGATCCTGGAAGACATGCCCGACGTGGATGCGGTCGTCGTCCCGTGGGGAGGTGGCGGGCTCTCCTGCGGCATCGCGACCGCGATCCGGTCACGGAAGCCTGCGTGCAGGATCTACGCCGCGGAGGCTGACACCGCGGCGCCACTCGCGCCGTCGCTCGCGGCCCGTTCGCCGCAGACGGTGGATTACCGGCCGTCATTCGTGGACGGCATCGGCAGCCGCAGCGTGTTCCCGCAGATGCTCGAGCGGGCGATGGCCCTGCTCGATGGCTCGCTCGTCGCGTCGCTGGCCGAGATTGCGGCGGCCATCAGGATGCTGGCCGAACGCAATCGCGTCATCGCCGAAGGCGCGGGCGCCGCGGCGCTCGCGAATGCGCTGGCGGGCAGGGCGGGCGGGGGAAGGATCGTCTGCGTCGTCTCCGGCGGCAACATTGATTCCGCGTGCCTCGGCGAAGCGCTGGCGGGCCGCGTGCCGGCGTGAAGCCGGGTCCGGCAATGCGCTAGCATCGGCAGGCGCGCCTCTTGCCAGCCGGAGGTACTGACATGAATCCTGCCATCGTCCGCACGCTGCAGGCGGCCGCTGCCGCCGCGGCCATCGCCGCCTGCGCCACCAATCCGGTCACCGGCAAGAAGGACCTGATGCTGGTCGGCTCGGCGACCGAGCTCGAGATCGGCCGCAAGAACTACGCGCCCATGCGCCAGGCCGAGGGCGGCGACTATGCAATGGACCCGCAGCTGACGGCCTACGTGCAGCAGGTGGGGCGGCGGGTCGCGGCGGTCAGCCCGAACCAGCTGCCGTACGAGTTCACGGTGCTGAACAACTCGGTGCCGAATGCGTGGGCGCTGCCGGGCGGCAAGATCGCGGTCAACCGCGGGCTGCTGATGCAGCTCAATTCCGAGGCCGAGCTCGCGGCCGTGCTCGGTCACGAAGTGGTGCATGCGGCGGCGCGACATTCGGCGCAGCAGATGAGCCGGGGCATGCTGCTGCAGGGCGGGCTGGTCGTCGCCCAGGTCGCGACCAGCGACAGCGACTACGGCAGCCTGGCCGTCGCGGGCGCCGGCATCGGCGCACAGCTCCTGATGCAGCGCTACGGGCGCGAGGCCGAGCTCGAATCGGACAAGTTCGGGATGAACTTCATGCAGCAGGCGGGCTACGACCCGCAGGGTGCGGTCACGCTGCAGGAAACCTTCGTGCGCATGAACGAGCGCAAGGATGCCGGCTGGCTGGCGGGCCTGTTCGCCAGCCACCCGCCCTCGCAGGAACGGCTCGACGCCAACCGCAAGCGCGCGGCGGCGCTGCCGAAAGGCGGCGAGCTGGGCGTGGAACGCTACAAGGCCGCTCTCGCGCAGACCATGCGCGCGAAGCCCGCCTATGACGCCTACGACGCGGGCCGCAAGGCGCTCGCCGACAAGAAGGCGGACATCGCGCTGGCGAAGGCGGGGGAGGCGATCAGGCTGCTGCCCGGCGAGGCGCACTTCCATGCGCTCAAGGGCGACGCCCATCTCGTGCAGAAGGACTACAAGGCGGCGACCCAGGCCTACACGGACGCCATCGGGCGCAACGACGGGTTCTTCTACTACTGGCTGCAGCGCGGGCTCATCGCGGAGCGGGAACGCCGCGACGCCGCGGCGCGCAGCGACCTCGAGACCAGCATCAAGCTGCTGCCGACGGGCCCCGCCTACTACTCGCTCGGCAACATCGCGCTGCGGTCGGGAGACCGCAGCGCGGCCCGCCAGTACTTCGCTGCGGCGTCGGGAGCGCAGGGCGAACTGGGGGAGGCGGCGACGGCCTCGCTGATGCGCCTTGAGCTGCCCGAGAATCCGGGCAAGTACCTGCGCCACCAGGCCGCGCTGAACCAGTCGGGCATGCTCGTGGTCGCCGTCGGCAATCCGACCAGGGTGCCCGTGACGGGGCTTGCGATCGCAGTCCAGTACGTGGATGCCGCCGGGCGCACGCGCGAGCTGCGCCGCGAATTGTCCGGCACGCTTGGGGCGGGGCAGCAGACGCAGGTGGCGACCGGTCTCGGTCCCTTCCAGAACGCGAACCAGTACCGCGTCGCGATCACGAGCGCGCGCGTCGCGGACTGACCGGAGACCGCGGCGCGCCGATCGCGCTGCGGTCACTTTCGGTGGAGCCGCCTAGGATTGGCCGACCGACGGTTCGCCATCCTTGAGCGGAATGCGTTCGCCGGGGTCGTGGTCCATGCGCACGACGCCCTGGCGCCCTTCGAATTCCCAGGTGACATCGAACCCGCCGGGGGTGCGTTCGGTGTCGTAAACCGTGGTGCAACGCTGCTCCGGCACCGTTTCCGTGTTGCCTTCCTGCATCTGCTTCTGGATCTTGCTGCCCGCGTAGCCGCCCGCCGCGGCGCCCGCGATGGTCGCTGCCGTGCGGCCGCTGCCGCTGCCGACCTGGTTGCCGAGCACTCCGCCGACTGCCGCGCCGATGACGGCGCCAGCCACGCGCTTCTCATCCCTGGGCTCCACCTGGCGCTCCACCAGTTCTTCGTGGCAGACCTCGCGCGGCACGCGCGCGACATCGAACGCCGGTTCCACGGACACGACCGTGGCGTAGTCGCGGAACGGATTCAGTCCGGTATCCGAGGTCGCGATCGCGCCGACCGCAGTCACCGCAATGGCGCCGATCGCGGCGCCGGTCAATACGGGCTTGTTCATGGCGGTACCTCCTCGTGGACGCCGTTGCCGGCAGGTCCGTTTGCCAGGTTTTCACCGCCAAATATCGGCCAGCCGGGGCGCTGGGGGATGCCGTGCGCGTCGCCGATCGGAGACGGGTGGACGTCGGGCCCGCGGCGTGTTTCCATGCAGCGCCATGAACGGGGACGCAGCGCTCGTGACCGACCCGGTCGCCGTGCTGGTCGTGCTGATGGCCGTGCTCGCGGCCATATTCTGGTTCGGCGACACGCGGCCGGGCAAGCGGTTGTTCGGCATCGTGCCGAGCCTCGTGTTCTGCTACTTCGTGCCGACCACGCTCACGACGCTCGGCGTGCTGCCGGCCGACTCGCCCGTGTACGACTGGATCAAGGCCTACCTGCTGCCCACGAGCCTGATGCTGCTGATCCTCGCGCTCGACGTGCCGGGCATCCTGCGCCTCGGCCCGAAGGCGCTCATCATGATGCTGGCCGGCACCGCGGGCGTCATCGTCGGCGCCCCGATTGCGCTCTGGATCTTCCATTCGGTGGTTCCGCCCGACACCTGGCTCGGCATGACGGCGCTCTCGGGCAGCTGGATCGGCGGCGGCGCCAACATGGTCGCGCTCGCCGAGATGGCCGGCACGCCCGATTCGATGTTCGGGATGATGGTGATCGTGGACGTGACGGTCGCCAACGTCTGGATGGGATTCCTGCTCTATCTCGCCGGGCAGTCGGCGCGGATCGACGCGCGCACCGGCGCCGACACGGCGGCCATCGAGGACCTGAAGCGCCGCGTCGCGGAGTTCACCGCGAGGACCACGCGCGTGCCGACGCTCGCCGACCTCGTCCTGATCGTCGCGGTCGGATTCGGCGGCATGTGGGTCGCGACGCTCGCGGGCCGCGCGCTCGGCGCCGGCAACCCGGTGTTCGATGCGACGGTCTGGAAGTTCATCATCGTGACCGCCCTCGCGGTCGCCGTTTCGTTCACGCCGGCGCGAAACCTCGAAGGCGCCGGCGCCTCGCGCATCGGCACGCTGATGCTGTACCTGCTGATCGCGAGCATCGGCGCGCATGCGGACTTCACGCAGATGAAGGAGGCGCCGATCCTGGTGGCGGTGGGCGCCGTGTGGATGCTCTGCCACGCGGGCATCCTGCTGCTCGTCGCCTGGCTGATCCGGGCGCCCGTGTTTTTCATGGCGGTCGGCTCGCAGGCGAACATCGGCGGCGCGGCCAGCGCGCCGATCGTCGCCTCCGCCTTCCACCCGAGCCTCGCGCCGGTCGGCGTGCTGCTCGCAATCCTGGGCTACGTGCTCGGCACCTACGGCGGGCTCATCGTCATGGGCATGCTGAAGGCGATCGCCGGCGCCTGAGCGCAGGCCAGGCGCACCAGCATCGCATCGGCCGCGCCTGCGGACTCGGCGCGCCACGCCCAGCCCTGCGGATCGTCGTCCCAGCGATCGATGACGTCGCCGTCGCCGAGGCGGTCGCTATAGGTCGTCATGCGCATCGCTGCATGGCGGCGGCCGCGGCAGTCGATTGCGTGCTGCGCGACCGCCGAGCGGAAAGACTGGACGCGCCCGCGCACCGGTTCCGCGAAGCTGAACCGGAGCCAGACGGTCAGCCACCCCTCGCGCAGCGCCAGGCTCGTACGATCGATTTCGACGTACGCGCCGTCACCTGCGCCTGCCAGCGGCTCCCAGACCGGGTCGGCGGCGCGTGCCGGCCACACGAGCGGCGCGGCGGCCGCTGCAATCGCAATGACGAGTGTGCGCATGTTCCTGGCCCGGCGTCGCAAGGCCCGCGGTTCAGCAGCCGAGCAGCTTCCGCAGGCGCCCGTGCCGCAGCAGCATTCGCTGAAAGTCTCGCTCCGCGGGGCCGGCCTTGGCAACGATGAGCCGGCCGAGGGCTCGCCGCTCCGCGCGACGCCAGCGGCCTCGGGACGTGAGCGCGAGCGCGAGGCCCGCCCAGCGCGCGAACATCGCGCGTGCAGCCGGGGTGAGGGCGGTTTGGTCGATGCCGAGCCGGTGTGCCGCCGCGCCGAGCGCTGCCGCCTGCCTCACGGCCGGATCGGCATCGTCGCACTGGCGGAGCGACTCGACCGCCCGGGCGAGCCACGCGCTGACCTGCGGCAGCCTCGCAGGCTGGCGCGGATCGAGCGAGAAGAAAAGGTGTGAGCGGGCGAGGGCGAGCAGGGTTCGTCGCGAGCTGCGGTACCCGGACCTCGCCTCGCGCCGGCGGTCCTCGCGCGCCGCGAGGCGGCGCCCGGCGCGGTCGCGCGGACGGAAGCCCAACCGCCGATAAAACCACCAGGCGCCCGACTCGATGCCCTCGTCGTTGCCGTCGCCGAGCTGGTAAGGCTCGACGCTGAAGTGGTCGCAGCCGAAAACGTGGTGCGCGGCCGCCAGCAGCCGGGCGAAGACACGCGCCGCCTCGCCGCCGCGAAAAGTCTCGAACGTGTTGAAGGAGATGGCCGCATGGCGGCCGAGGATGTCGAACTGCACGTAGCCGATGGGCACGCCATTCTGCAGCATCAGGCCGGCGCAGAGCGCCGGCAGCAGCGCCCGCCGTGCGGGCTCGACCCCGAACCAGGCGAAGGCGAGCCCGGCGCCATCGTCCACGAGCATGGCATCGCGCAAGTCCGGGTACTGGAACACCGCCACGTCCCGCTCGCGCGTGATCATGGAGAAGCGCGCGAGCCGCAGCAGGGCGCGGGCTTCCTGCGGGCGCAGGCTGCGCACGCGGCGAGGCGGGCGGCGAGCCTCCCGGCGCAGGTCCGGGCGCGATCGCTCCGGGCCTGCCGGCCGCCAGGCGGGGTGAACCAGCGCCAGCCGCGCCGTGGTGCGCTCGGGCGTGTCGCGGCCCGCGCGCAGGACGAACGGCGGATCCATGCGATCGAAGAATGCCTCGCGGCCCGTTTCGTCCCAGGGCATCGCGGCGACCAGGCCGATCAGGAAGTCGGCGTCCGTCACGCCCTCCGGACGCAGGCGGTCGAGCACGGCGAGCGTCGGCGTGCGCTCGCCGCGCAGCCATTCCGCCTGCGCAGGTTCCAGCAGCTGCGGCAGCGCCTCGAGAATCGCGCGCGCGTGGTCGTCGTCGTCCCGTTCGAGCACGAGCGCACCCGGCCACTCCTGCGCGATCCAGCGCGCCGTCGGCCAGAAGAAGCGGAATGGCGTGTCGGTGCCGGCGATGCCGCTGCCGGCGAGCGCTTCGCGGTGGCGGCGCAGATCGGCGCGCTCGCGGAATGCGCGCAAGATGCCGCGTGCAGCCCGGTGCACGCGCGCATCGTCGGGGTAGGCTTCCAGAAAGCACAGGTCTTCGTGCAGCCGGCGGACCTGGGCGGGACCTCGCAGCCGCGCGGCGGTGAGCGCCGCGAGCAGCCCGAGCTTGCGCGCGGCCAGGCCCTTGCCGTAGCGCCGCGCGATACGGGAGAAGGCGGCTGCGGGGTCGCGGGCCCTGCGCTCCATCGCTCGATCCTAGCAGGGGGCCTGCGCTAGAGTGTCGGCCGATGCGCCCGCTCGCCGCCCTGACCTTGACGCTGTCGGCCTGTGCCGCCGCGGCGTCGCCGGTGCCTTCGCTCGACGAGGCCGCCGCCGGCCGGTTCGCGCGCCTCGCACTTGCCTGCGCGCACCAGGAGTACCCGAACAAGATCGCGCACGTGCTCGGCAGCGACGCCGACGTGCGCCCGCCGCGCGAACTGACGCCGATGTTCTACGGCTGCTTCGACTGGCATTCCGCGGTCCACGGCCACTGGCTGCTGGCGCGCCTCGCGCGGCTCCATCCGGACGCGGATTTCGCGGCACCAGCGCGGGCGGCGTTGCGCGCGAGTTTCACCGCGGACAAGGCAGCGATCGAACTCGCCTACCTGCGCGGCCCGGGGCGGGCGTCGTTCGAACGTCCCTACGGGCTCGCGTGGCTGCTGCAGCTCGCGGCCGAGTTGCGGAGCTGGGACGACGCGGAGGCCGCGCGCTGGGCCGAGGTCCTCCGGCCACTGGAAGCCGAGGCCGCGGCGCGCGTGCGCGCCTGGCTGCAGAAGCTGCGCTACCCGATCCGCGTGGGGGAGCATTCGCAGACGGCATTCGCCTTCGGCCTGATCCGCGACTGGGCGGTGGTGGCCGGGGATGCCGACATGCGGGCGCTGATCGACGAGCGCAGCCGCGGCTACTACCTGGCCGACGTCGATTGCCCGATCCGCTACGAGCCATCCGGCGAGGACTTCCTGTCGCCCTGCCTGGCGGAGGCCGACCTGATGCGCCGCGTGCTGCCGCGCGCCGAATACGCACGCTGGCTCGCGCGCTTCCTGCCGGGCATCGCGCGCGACGGCAGTGCGGCCTGGCTCGAGCCCGGCGTGGTCACCGACCGGGCGGATCCCAAGCTCGCGCATATCGACGGGCTGAACCTGAGCCGCGCGTGGATGCTGCAGGGCATCGCCGCGGGCGTCGGCGGGCGTGACCGGAGGCACCGGGCACTGGTCGCCGCCGCCGCGGCCCATGCGGACGCGGCGCTGCCCGCCGTCACCGGCGAGCACTACGAGGGCGGGCACTGGCTCGGGAGCTTCGCGGTCTACCTGCTGGGCGGTTCCGGCCGCTGAGCCGGAACCGCCCGCAGAGGCGGGTTACTTGAACTCGATCTTGCGGAAGTTCTGCTCGCCGAAGAACGTGCGGAGCTCCTCGTAGCCCTGGACCAGCTGGTCCTGCTTGGCCTCTTCGAGCAGCTTGCGCATTTCGGCCTCGAACTGCTTGAACTGCGCCTCGTTCGGGTCACCGCTGGCCCCGCTCGGGAACTTCATCACGAGGATCGTGTTGAAGTCGCGGTTCGCGGCCGTGTCGCTCACGTAGATGGCGCAATCGAGCACCGTGCCCATCTTCTTGCCGATGTCGCAGCCGCTCTGCCAGGTCTGCTCCAGCCCTGCGAGGTAGTCGTCGATCCGGTTCGGGTTGACCTTCACCATCGTGACGTTCCAGACCTCCTTGCTGAACGTGTAGTCGGTGTACACGTCGAAGGCCTGCGCGGCGGCGCCGCCGGCGAGCGCGACGGCCGCGGCCGCCATGACGAGCTTCTTCATTTCATTCTCCCTTCGTTGTCGTTTGCGATGCACGTGTCGAGAGATGGTCGACTGCCACGTGCAGCAGTGACCGGAGTCCGACGGCGATGCCGTCTTCGTCCACGTAGAAGAGGTCCGAGTGGTTGTCCGGCGCGGTCGCGGGATCCCGGCCGGGCGGCGTGACGCCGACCCACCAGTAGACGCTCGGGATGCGCCGCGCAATGTGCGCGAAGTCCTCGGCGACCGTCAGCAGCGTGCTGGTCTTGACCGCGTCCTCGCCGAGCGCGCGGCGCAGCGCCGCCGCCACGCGCCCGGTGAGCGCCGGGTCGTTCTCGAGCACCGGGTTCGGCGCCGGCATCATCTCGAGCGTCGCGGTCGCGCCATTCGCGGCGGCAACGTTCTCCACAATCTTCCGCATGCGCGCGATGATGTCCGCGCGCGCGGCCTCGCTGAACGTGCGGATCGTGCCGAGCATCTCGACGCTGTCCGGGATGATGTTGTGGCGCACGCCGCCATTGATCGCGCCGACCGTCACGACCGCCGGCGCCTTCGTGATGTCGACCTGCCGGCTCACGATCGCCTGCAGCGCGTTGACGATCTGCGCCGCGGCCACGATCGGGTCCACGCCGGACCACGGCCGCGAACCATGCGTCTGCCGGCCGGTGACGACGATGCGGAAGAAGTCGGAGCCGGCCATCAACGGCCCGGGGCGCAACGACACCTGGCCCGTGTTGAGGGACGAGCCCACGTGCAGCGCAAAGGCCGCTTCCGGCTGCGCGATCCCGAGCAGCCCCTCGTCGAGCATCAGGGGCGCGCCGCCGCGCTCGCCTTCCGGCACGCCTTCCTCCGCCGGCTGGAACACGAACAGCACCGTGCCGGGCAGGCGGTCACGCATGCCCGCGAGCACCTCGGCCGCGCCCATCAGGATCGCGGTGTGCGCGTCGTGGCCGCAGGCGTGCATGACGCCGACCGTGCGGCCGCGGAACTCGCCGGTCGCCGTCGAACGGAACGGCACGTCCGTGCGCTCGGTGACGGGCAGCGCGTCCATGTCGGCGCGCAGCAGGATCGCCGGGCCCGGCCGGCCGCCCTTGAGCACGGCGACCACTCCCGTGTGGGCCATGCCGGTGCGGACCTCGAGCCCGAGCCCGCGCAGGTGCTCCGCGACCCTGGCGGCCGTGCGCGTCTCCCGGTTCGCGAGCTCGGGGTGCTGGTGGAAGTCGCGACGCCATTCGACGACGCGCGGCTGCAGCGCGGCCGCCGCGGCGTCGAGCTCGTCCGGCGCGATCTGCGCGCGTGCGGCCAGCGCCGTGACGGACAGGGCGACGGCGAGCAGGATGCGGCTCATGGGCTCCTCCGTACCCGGATGCGATAGAACAGGAGCCAGAAGCCGGTTGCGGCGAGCAGGAGCGCGAGCGCCGAGGCGCCGATCAGGAGCGGGTGGTTGAAATCCACGCGCTCGCGGTAGTCCATGATGTGCAGCATCCAGAAGAAGTCGTAGAGCCGCCAGATGTCGGTGCGCCGCGCGACGACCTGGCCGTTCTGTGCCGACACGTAGATCGAAGTGTCGCGCGCATCGTCGAAGGTCACCTGCCACACCGGCAGCGGGCCGCGGTACTCGCCGAGCCGCCCGTTCAGCAAGGTCGCGGCGGCGATGCCGCCCTCGCCCGTGAAGTCGCGCGCCGCAACCGCGCGCGCGGTCTCCTCGTCGATGCCATCCCGCACGCGGCCGTCGGCGGCGTCGATCAGGAGCGGCGGCTCATCGCCACGCTGCGCCTCGACGTAGAGGCTGCCTGCGATGCGCAGCGTCCGCAGCCCCGTGAATGGTCCATGCGCGGCCAACGCCTGCCGCAGGTCCACGCTGAGCTCGCCCGCGCCGATGGCGACGGGTTCCGCACGCGCGGACTGCGTCTCGCCGCGCACCAGCTCGATCGGGAATGCGCTCATGACGAGGCCGCCCAGGACCCAGAGCACCACCTGGATGCCGATGACGAGCCCGACCCACTTGTGGATGCTCGTCAGCGCGGTGGGCAGTCGCATGGAGGGGGAACCGTGGCGGCGGGGAAGGCGCAGTCTAGCGCAGCGGTGCGCGGTCCAGTGGCGGGTTCTGCGGGTTGAGGCCGCCCCACGGCCTGCGGTATCATGCGCGGCGGTCGGGGGCGTGGCGCAGGCCACCGCGGCCCGGGCAGCGAGGCCCGGTCGTGGTCCCCCGGAACCGGAAGGTCGATCAGGAGGCCCCCTCGCGGGGCCTTTTTGTTGCGATCGGAAATGGGCCTCGTGCCCATTTTTTGTTTCCGGGACCGACGGAGGCCGGATGAAGGACAAGCTGTTCGGCCTGCTGGAGCCGGTGGTGGAGGCGCTCGGGTACGAGCTGCTGGACGTCGAGTACGCCGCCGCGGGACGGCACTCGGTGCTGCGCGCGTACATCGACCGCCGGGACGGCGGCGCGGTCGGCCTCGATGACTGCGAACGGGCGAGTCGCGCGATCGACGCCGTGCTCGATGCCGAGGATCCGGTCGGCCACGAGTACCGGCTCGAGGTGTCCTCGCCCGGGTTCGACCGGCCGCTGCGGACGCCCGCGCACTTTGCCCGCTTCGCGGGCAGCGAGGCGCGGCTCGAGCTCGCCGTGCCCGTCGAGGGCCGGCGCAGGTT
>DATBLN010000082.1:0-2560 GCA_036555345.1 Steroidobacteraceae bacterium | reverse complement strand
ACCGCGCCTTCCTTCTCGATCAGGTCGCGGACGTGGCCGTAGGAGGCCAGCACCTCGAACTCGGGCCCGAGGTATTTCTTGATGGTCTTCGCCTTGGCCGGCGATTCGACGATGACGAGATTCGCGCTCATTCGGTGGTCTGATTCCTGCCGTCCCCAGAGACGCCAAAGCCGCGGGCCCGGCCGCGGCTCTCTGGCGACCCCGGCCGTTACCGTCTAGTGCATCGCATCCCGGCGCTCGTCGAACACCAGGTCTTCCATGCGCTGGTAGGCGTTTTCCTGGCCGGGCTGGCTGAACAGCACCATCAGGACCACCCACTTCAGCTGCTCGATGTCGATGTCATCGGCCTCGAGCGCCAGCAGCCGGTCGATCACGACCTCCCGCTGCGATGCCGACAGGATGCCGAGGTTCTCGAGGTGCAGCAGGTAGCCGCGCACGTCGGTGTCGAGTCGCACCTGCTCCTGCCCGCTGAACACGCGCACCGCGCGGGCGGTGCCCTCGCCGAGCGCCCGCTCCGGGTCCGAGGCGAGGCTCTCGAGCCAGCTGAGCGCGCGTTCGATGTCGGCATCCGGGTAGCCCGCCTGCTCGAGCTCCTGCTTGAGCGCGTCGCGGTCCGGATCTGAATCGTCGTCGGCGTCCAGGAAGTTCTCGAACAGGTGGATCAGGATGTCGAGCACGCTGTCCTTCATCTGGCACGCCTCGGTGAAGTCCGGCTGAAACGCCCGCCGGCCAGCGACTCGACCCGGCCCTCGAGCTCGAGCAATTGCAGTTTCGAGGCCACGGCCTGCGGCGGCAAACCCGTTCGTTCCACCAGCCGGTCGAGGTCCGCCGGCTCGAAACCGAGCGCATTCAACAGCATTTCCGCGCCGCTGTCCAACCGGGCGCCGGATTTTTCCGCGGCCGCGCCGTCCTTGATGCCCGGTTTTCGCGCCGCCACGAGCTCCGCCAGGCCGAGCGCGGCGAGCACGTCGTCCGGCGTTTCGACGAGCGCCGCGCCCTCCTGGATCAGCCGGTGGCAGCCGCGCGCGAGGGCGTGGTGGATGGACCCGGGCACCGCGAGCACCTCGCGCCCCTGCTCGCCGGCGTGCCGCGCGGTGATGAGCGAACCCGAGCGGGCGGCCGCCTCGATCACCAGCACGCCGAGCGCGAGCCCCGACATCAGCCGGTTGCGCTGCGGAAAGTTCTGCGCGAGCGGCGGCGTGCCGACGGGGAACTCCGAGACCAGCGCGCCGCGCTCCACGATGGCCTCCGCGAGCGATGCGTGCTCCGCGGGATACGTGCGGTCGAGTCCCGTGCCGCAGACCGCGATCGTCACCCCGCCCGCGGCGAGCGCGCCGCGGTGCGCGGCGGCGTCGATGCCGGCGGCGAGCCCGCTCGTGATCGCGATCCCCCGCGCGGCGAGTTCCGCGGCGAACTCGAAGGCCGTCTCGCGCCCTGCCGGCGACGCCCGGCGGCTGCCGACGATCGCAAGCTGGGGCAGCGCGAGCACGGCGGGGTCGCCGCGCACGAAGAGCGGGTCCGGGCAGCCGGGCACGGCGGCGAGCCTCTCGGGGTAGCGCGGGTCGCCGGGTCGCAGCGGCGCGCCGCCCGACGGGTGCGGGATGGCGGGGGCGGTCATCCCGCCATGCTGCGCGGGACCCGGCCGCTGCCTGCGGCGCAAAATTGCCGCGAAACGCGAGATTGGCCTCAGGCGCCGGCCGGGGCCGGGGGCAGCGGGTACTTGAGACCGCTCGCGCAGTTGAAGAGCACCGCGGTCTCATGGGCGCCGACCTGCCCCGAGGCGAGCGCAGCCTTCCAGGCGGCATACGTGGCCGCGCCCTCCGGGCACAGCAGGAGCCCCTCGCGGCGCGAGACCTCGGCGAGGGCCCCGGCAATCGCGTCGTCGTCCACCGCGATCGCGAAGCCGCCGCTCCCGCGCACCGCGCTCAGGATCAGGAAGTCGCCGATCGCCGCCGGCACGCGAATCCCCGCGGCGAAGGTGTGGGCGTCCCGCCAGGCCTCGGCGTGCTCCGCGCCCTGCTGCCAGGCTCGCACGATGGGCGCGCAGCCGGCGGCCTGCACCGCGACCATGCGCGGCCGCTCCGCCCCGATCCAGCCGAGAGCCTGCAGTTCGGCGAACGCTTTCCACATGCCGATCAGCCCGGTGCCGCCGCCGGTCGGGTAGAAGATGACGTCGGGCAGCCGCCAGCCGAGCTGCTCGGCGAGCTCGTAGCCCATCGTCTTCTTGCCCTCGATGCGGTACGGCTCCTTGAGCGTCGAGACGTCGTACCAGCCGAGCGGGCCGCCGCGCTCGGCCGCGATCCGCCCGGCGTCCGTGATGAGGCCGTCGACGAGCGTGACGCGGGCGCCGTACAGGCGGCACTCGTCCACGAACGGACGCTTGACGTCGCGCGGCATGAACACCTCGCACGACAGCCCGGCCGCGGCGGCGTACGCCGCGGCGGCGTTGCCCGCGTTGCCGGCGGTCGGCACCGAGATGGTCTGCGCGCCCAGAGACCGGGCTCGCGTGACGGCAGTCGACTGGCCGCGCGCCTTGAACGAATTGGTCGGGTTGAGCGAC
>DATBLN010000074.1:0-3998 GCA_036555345.1 Steroidobacteraceae bacterium | reverse complement strand
CTCCGCTACTCGAACTGGTCCGACGCCGGCAGCCTCCAGCACGGCGAGGCGTACTATGACGGCGACCTGCTGCACTTCCCGGACGTGAAGAGTAGGGACGAGGAGCCCCGCACGCGCGCGACGTGGCGGCGCATCGACGCGGATGCCTTCGAGGTCACGCGCGAGCGGCGCGAAGGGGAGGAATGGAAACCGCTGTTCCGCGTCACCTATCGCCGCGTCGCGGCCGCCGCCGGCCCGACGGACGGAACCTGAAGCCGGCCGCGCGGCCGCTGGCCGCGCTCACGGCTTCACAGCTCGCGGAGCGGTTCGCCGCCGCGCTCGCCGCCGCGGACGGGGACGCGGGCGCGCACTGCGTGCATGAGCTCTGGATGCGCGGCGGGCCCCCGATGCGCGTCGAGGCGGATCTCGCGGCCCTGTGGGAGCGCGCGGCGGCCTCGATTCCGGACTGGCTGCCGATGCGCTACGTGGACTGGCTGCCGCAGGTCTACGAGACTGCGGCCCGCTGCGTCGCCGCGAAGGGCGGCCGCACGCACCTCTACCTGGTGCTGCTCGACTACGCCGACAGCGCCAATGGCCCGTTCGGGATCTACGTCGGCATGAGCCGCTACCCGGCGGGGCTGCGCTTCGACCAGCACAAGGCCGGCATCCGCGCCTCGGGGTCCGTGCTGCGGCGCGGCATGGAAGTGCTGACCGGCCCCGTGCAGCATCTTCAATTCATCGCCCGCGAAGAAGCCGCGCGCATCGAGATCGAGCTGGCGGAGGCGCTGCGCGCCGGCGGCCTGATCGTCAAGGGCGGGCACTGAACCGCTGCGCGACGGCAGCCCGGACCGGCGCCGGCCCGGGTGGCGGTCAGTTCGTCTTCGCCGCCTGGATCATGCGGCGCAGCTGCTGCGCCTTGTGGCTGAGCCGCGCCTGCTCGGCGCGCGTGATCACGCCGTCGGCGCCCGCATGGCGCTTCATCAGCTGGTACTGCTGCGCCTGGTAGCGCAGGCGCTGCGCCTCGTCCGGCGAGATGCCGGAACGGGTGCCGGCATCGGCCGCGGCCGAGACCAGGATCAACGTGCCCACGGCGATCGCCGCGAGCGTGCGGAACTTCCGTTTCATGGCTGCATCCTCCTGACGGGCCCGCAAGATCGGGCGGTTTCAGGGGGATCAACGCGTCAGGTGGATGCCGGCCGACCGGTGCAGCGGACCTGCCGACGGGCGGCTGGCTGCGGCCGACGAATGGCGCGCGAGCGGGGCAATCCGGGGCACGCATCCCCGCCGCGGGACCGGCGGCATCCCGCCGCCGGTCCCGCACGCGGGCCTCACGTCATCCCTTGACGACGAGGCTGTTCACGACCCCCCTCACGCCCTCGACCTCACGTGCGACCTCGATGGCGCGCGAGATGTGAGCGGGGTCCCGCACGAAGCCCGACAATTGCACCTGGCCCTTGAAGGTCTCGACGTTGATCTCGGTCGCCTTCAGTTCCTCGTCGGCGATGATCGCGGCCTTGACCTTCATCGTGATGACGCTGTCGTCCAGGTACTCGCCGGCGCTCGAGCGCTCGGGAGTCGATGCGCAGCCGGTGCCGGCGAGCACGAGGCCCGCGAGCGCGGCTGCGAGTACCGTCTTCAGCCCGGGTTTCATGTGGGTTCCTCCTTCATTGCGCCGCGGCGGCATCAGCCGGCGACGAGCATCGTCCCGTCGATGACCCGCACCCTGTCGCCGGCCCGCCACGCGGGCGGATCCGCCTGGCTGAAAACGCCCGTGGTCCCGTCCTCGAAGCGGACGACGACCTCATGGCCGAACGGATCGCTGCTCACGGCCTCGACGATCGCGCATTCCGCGCATGTCGCAGCCGGCGCAGCGCCGCCGGGGCCGGGCAGCCAGCCCTGCGTCGCGCCGAGCGCGGCGACCGAGATCAGCGCGACACCGCCGATCACCGACCAGGCGAGCCAGTGTCGTTGCCGGTATTCCGTAGTGGACATGTTCCCCTCCTTCCGGTTGCGTCACCTGGACTTCAGGTTGTTCTGCACCTTCTTCACGCCGGTCACGCTGAAGGCGAGCGCGGTCGCCTTCTGGACGTCGCCGGCATTGCCGACGGTGCCATTCAGGCGCACCTCGCCCTGCACGGTCTGGACCGAGATGTCGGCGCCCGAAAGCGCCGCGTCCGCGGCGATCGCGGCCTTCACCTTTTCCGTGATCGCGCCGTCGTCCGGCTGTTCGGCCGCGAGCGTCGCCGGCTCGGGCGCCTCCGCGAACGCCGCGCCGCCCGCCAGCATTGCGGCGAGCCCGGATGCGAGGATCGACTTCATCGTCTGGTTCATGATCTGTTCTCCATTGCATGGTGATGAACGAGGGCCATGGGCCCCGGCCAGTCCATCCCCTGAATTGAAATCCGTCGCCGGCTGGCGACAGGCGCGGAAAGCGCTGCTGATGCATTGGAGCCCGGCGTGCCCGCCGCGTTCAAAGCCGGGGTGACTTGAAATGGCGACACCGGCGGGTTCAGGATCGGCGCATGCCGGACGAGACTGAAGCCGATCGCCCGCTGCCCGCCGCCGCGGCCGCGGCGCTTTCGCTCGGCCGCATGGTGGACGCCATCAAGCACGTGCGCGCGGCCGAGGGCCTCGGCCTGATGGAGGCGAAGCTGCGTGTCGAGGCGCACATCCGGCAGAGCCCGGCGCTCAAGGCGCAGCTCGAGGAACAGCAGGCGCGGATGAAGCGCCGCGTGATCCGCTGGGCGATCGTGATCGACGCGATCATCATCGCCGCCGTGCTGTGGTGGTTCTTCGGGCGATGAGTGCCGCCTTCGACCCGGCCGGGGCGCTGCGCGCGCTCGCGAAAGCGGGCGGCGAGTTCACGACGCTCTTCCGCCACGGCACGCTCGAGGTCGAGATCTACCGGCCCGTGGGCACGGACAGGCAGCAGCCGCACCGGCGCGATGAGCTCTACGTCGTGATCTCGGGCACCGGCACTTTCGTGCACGGCGCGGCACGCACGCCCTTCGGGCCGGGCGCTGCGCTGTTCGCCGAGGCGGGTGTCGAGCACCGCTTCGTTGATTTCACGGAGGATTTCGCCACCTGGGTGTTCTTCTACGGACCCGACGGGGGCGAGCGCGCCTGAGCCGGCGGCCGCCGGCTGTCACACAACCGTCATGCGGACGTCACCGCACTGACATTCCTGCCCCCTAACGTCTCCCGGCCATCCACTGGATCCCTGGGAGATCTCCTCGATGAACAAGTCTCGACTGCTGCTGGCGGGCATGGCGCTCGCAGGCATGGCCGCCTGTTCCGGCGGCGGCGTGGACCTCAACGTGTCGACGGTCGACAACTCGGTCGACAACAGCGTCAACAACGGCGGCGGCGGCGGCAACAACCCCTGCGCCACGTACACGCCGGCGAACTCGAACCAGCCCGTATCCGGGACATTCGACGGCACGAACTGCGTGTACGGCTCGAGCTTCGTCGGCGCCAACAACCCGCTGCTGGTGGACCTGACGATCCCGTTCATCACCGGCAAGCACATCTTCCAGGACAGCCTGTTCGTCGGCCAGAACGTCACGCAAGGCGCCGCGCCGGCCGCGGGCACCGGTCCGACGCTCACGATCGCGGCGGGCAACACGCTCGTGTTCCAGGACGCGTCGGACTATGTGCTGGTCAACCGCGGCGCCGAGATCATCGCCAACGGCTCCCCGACCGCGCCGATCACCTTCACGTCGTTCACCGACGCGATCACGGGCACCGCCGGCGCGAATGACGTGCAGCAGTGGGGCGGCATCGTCATCAACGGCAACGGCATCACCAACAACTGCACCGACGCCGAGCGCACCGGCAACCTGTGCCACGTCGTGTCCGAAGGCCAGCCGTCCCACTACGGCGGCAACAACAACGCCGAGAGCTCGGGCGTGCTGCGCTACGTCATCGTCAAGCACACGGGCTTCGAGGTCGCCCCGGGCGACGAGCTGAACGGCATCACCTTCAACGCGGTCGGCTCCGGCACGGTGGTCGAGAACGTG
>DATBLN010000064.1:0-10141 GCA_036555345.1 Steroidobacteraceae bacterium | reverse complement strand
TGGGTCTAAGTAGTTGATCGGATCATTCCGCACGTAGGCGTAAATGTTCAAGTCATTTCCTCCTCCGACTGGATCGGTCTGCAGGAATCTGCCGAGCCGCGGCGAGTAATATCTGGCCCGGTAGTAGTACAGGCCTGTCTCTGGATCTACCCGCCGCCCAGTGTAGCGGAACGGATTGCCCGTCAATGCGTCGGCAGGGGACCAGTTGGTGCCCTCGCCATATGGGCCGTAATGGTAGGTCGCGTTCAGTGTGCTGCCAGTTTGATTGACAAGTGTCGTAGTGCTGCCCTGCCAGTTCGTCAGGTAGAAACACCGTCCTCCGGTGCAGGCCGAGCTGTCAAGCATCGCAATCCGCTCGTCAATGCCTGAGCCGTAGACATAGCGTCGAAGAACGACGTTTGAGCCATCCCTCTCCTCGACTTCCTCTGCGTTGTCCGAGACATACTTCGTCGTGACGCCATTGACGACTTTGGCCCGGCGCCTGCCAAGCGGGTCGTACTCATAGCTGGTTGTGAACCCGCCCCCAACTGCACTCCTGAGACGGTTTTCTTCGTCATACTCGAATGTGTAGACCCCATCTGAAGTCAAATTGCCATTGGCATCGGGGCTGAAGCCCGTTCCACCGACGCTCGCGTACTGATTCAATCGATTGGGCACGTAGGCGGTTCCAACCGTGTTCACCGGCCGCGACAGGAATGCCCCGTCGCTGGCCGTCAGACTCGTGATCTGGCCGGAGTAGTTGCGCCCGAATGTGAATGTGAGTGGTGCCGGGCCGGTGTGTGCAAGCGTTGCCAGATCATCATCGGCCTCATATGCCAGATCCATGTTGAAGGCGTTGGCATTGAGCTTCACGAGATCCCGGCGGGACAGCGTGTCCCAGTCATAGTCCGCCAGCACCACGCCGCCCTCGGTGACCCAGCGCCCGCATTCCGCCCAGTGTCAATAGCGCCCTGACGATGCAGCGGAACGGCCTGGCGGGCGCCCGAAATTCAGTCCAGTGCGCACTGGACTTGGTCCGATCCTACGCCATGGCAGATCCGCGTGGCTGCCGCAGCAGCAGCCACGCCCCGAGCGCCGGCAGGAGGATCATCGCCCCCAGCATGTTCACGATGAACATGAAGGTCAGCATGAGCCCGACGTCGGCCTGGAACTTGAGCGGCGAGAACACCCAGGTGGCGACGCCGATCGCGAGCGTGACGCCGGTGAAGAAGATCGCGGCGCCCGTGACGCGCAGCGCGCCCAGGTACGCATCGTACACGCTCTCGCCCTTGCCCAGGAACTCCTGCATGCGGCTGAACAGGTAGATGCCGTAGTCCACGCCGATGCCGGCACCGAGCGCGACCATCGGCAGCGTATTCACCTTGAGCCCGATGCCGACGAAGGCCATCACCGCGTATACCAGGATCGACACGAGTGCGAGCGGCAGGATCACCATGATCGTGCCGATCACCGAGCGGAAGTTGACGAGGCACATGATCGTGACCGCGGCGAACACCCAGCCGAGGATCACGAACTCCTTCGCCATGACCTCCTCGTTCTGCGCCGCCATGACGCCGACATTGCCGGTCGCGAGGCGGTACTTCACGCCCTCGGTCGGGTTGTGCTCGCGGTAGTCCTTCACCGCCGCGACCACGCGCTCGATGGTCTCGGCGCGGTGGTCCGACAGGAACAGCATCACCGGCATCACGCTGCAGTCGCGGTTGAGGAGCCCGGTGCTGGTCTCGATGTAGTTCTGCGCCTGCACCAGCTGGCGCTGGTCGCGCGGCAGGTTGCGCCACTTGAGGCTGCCCTCGCTCCAGCCGGCGCTCACGACCTTGGAGACGCCGGCAAGGCTCATGACGTCGCGCACGCCCTCGACATTCGCCATGTGCCAGGCGAAGCGGTCGATGGCGTCGATGACGGGGAAGTCGATGCAGCCGTCGGGCCGGGTCTCGACGATGACGTTGATGATGTCGGTCCCGATCGAGAAGCGCGAGCTGATCAGGTTGCTGTCCTGGTTGTAGCGCGAGTCGGGGCGCAGCTCCGGCACGCCCGCCTGGGTGTCGCCGATCGGGGTCTCCAGGCCCTTGATGAAGCCGAGCACGCCGAGCACGACCGCGATGCCGATGATGACGGCCGCCGGGCCCTTGTTCGTGATCTTCGCGAGCCCGTTCCAGACGTTCTGCAGGTGCTGCTGGCGCTTCGCCACGCGCGCGCGGAAGTCGTCGGTGATCGGCACGAAGGAGACGAGCAGCGGCAGCAGGATCAGGTCGGTCAGGATGATCACGCCGATGCCGAGGCTCGCCGTGACCGCCATCTCCTGGATCACCTGAACCGGGATCAGCAGGATCGTGATGAAGCCCACGAGGTTCGCGAGCAGCGCCACGATCGCCGGCAGGAACAGCAGCCGGAAGGTGCGCCGCGCGGCCTCGTTGCAGTCCGCGCCCGCGCGCGCGGCGTCCGACACCGCGCTGATCTTCTGCACGCCGTGGCTGGTGCCGATCGCGAAGATGATGAAGGGCACCAGGATCCCGAGCGGGTCCACGCCGTAGCCCAGGATGACGAGCAGCCCCAGCATCCACACCATCGCCACGAGCGAGGAGACGACCGGGACCAGCGCGATGCGCAGCGACTGGATGTAGATCCACACGAACAGCAGCGTGAGCGCGACCGTCACGATCGCGAAGGTGATGACCGAGAGCGCGCCGTCCGCGACGTCGCCCACGACCTTGGCGAAGCCGATCATGTGCACCGAGACCGGCACGTCCACGGCGACGTCGAGCTCCGCGCCCTCGATGCGCGCTCGCACCTTCTCCTCGAGCTCGCGCGAGATCCCGATGTAGTCCACCGGCGCGCCGGTCTCGGGACTGGCGTCGAGCAGCTGCGCGCTCACCATCGCGCCCGAGAAGTCGTTCGCCACCAGCCGGCCGATGATGCCGGCCTTCAGGATGTTCTCCTTGACCCGCGCGAGCCCCGCCTCGTCCGGCGTGAAATCGGAGGGAATCACGTCGCCGGCCTCGATGCCGCCCTCCACGACCTCGGTGTAGCGCGTGTTCGGCGTCCACAGCGACTGCACGCGCGAGCGGTCCACGCCCTCGATGAAGAACACCTCGTCGGTCGCGATCTTGAGCGCCTCGAAGAACTCCGGCGTAAACATGTTGCCGTCGCGCGCGAACAGCGCGATCAGCAGGCGGTTCGCGCCGCCGAACTCGTCCTTGTGGTCGAGGTAGGTCCGGATGTACTCGTGGCGGAGCGGCAGCTGCTTGGTGAAGTTGGTGTCGAGCCTGAGCCCGGTGACCGCGATCCAGCCGAGCACGACGGTGATCGCGGCGAAGATGCCAAGGATCAGCGTGCGGCGGCCGAAGACGTGCGGCTCGAGCCACTCGGCGATGCGGGTGTCGCCGGTGTCCCTCACGGCGCGCCCCCGCTGATGCCCGGCAGCGTCGTGCGCCCGGCGCCGTTCTCACCGGCGACGATCAGCGCGCCGTCCTTCGCCGGCAGGACCGCCGAGAGCGCCTTGCGGTCCTCGCGCTGGTGCATCGTGAAGGTCCGCCCGCCGTCATGGCTGGCAAGCTGGACGCCCGCCATTCCGACGATGACGATCGTATCGGCGTTCACGCGCGCGCCCGCATTCAGGAGCGCGACCGTGCCGGTCTCGATCTGCGCCCAGTTCATGCCGCCGTCGTCGGAGCGGAACAGGTTGCCGCGCAGGCCGAAGGCGAGGAGCGACTCGCCGCCGAGCGGCAGGACGCCGTAGTAGGAGCCGTCGTAGGGCGACGGCAGCTCGCGCCAGCTCGCGCCGTCGTCATCCGAGCGGAACAGCCGCCCGGCCTCCGCGCCGATGTACACGGTCGTGCCGGCGCCGCGTGCGATCGCGTTCAGGTGGAACTCGAAGCCGAGGTCCACCTCGGCCTCCATGTCGTCCATGGGCTCCGCCTCTCCCTTGACTGCGCCGTCGAGCGGCACCGGCTCGAAGGGCACCTGGCTCCACACGCGCCCGCCGTCCGCCGTCGTGAAGATGACGCCATAGGCGCCGGTGGCGATGCCGCGGTCCCGGTCGGCGAACCAGATGTCGAGCAGCGGCTGCTGCGCCTCCGGCGCGAAATGGGTGAGCTCCCACTTCTTTCCGCCGTCCCAGGTGCAGAGGATCATCTCCGCGTGCCCGGCGGCGCAGCCGTGCTCCGCGTCGTTGAAGAAGACGGCGTTGAGGTTGGCGCTGCCGGGCACCTGCACCTGGGTCCAGCTCGCGCCCTCGTCGTCCGAGTACAGCACGTGGCCGCGCTCGCCGACCGCGAACACGCGGTCCCCGGCGCGCGCGAGGTCGAGCAGGAGCGAGCGCACCGCGAGCGGCGCGATCACCGAGGGCCGCGCGGCCGGGTCGTCCGGCGGCGCCTCCTGCGCCTGCGAGGGCTGCACCGCCGCCGCCGGCACCACCGCGAGGGCGAATGCCGCCAGCGCCGGCCTCACGTCAGCGCGTGCCCCGGCGTGCGATCGCGGCCGGCGTGAAGTCCGCCGCCGTGCGCTTGGCGTTGAAGTTGACCGTCACCGGCTCCTCGTTGTCGAGGCCGAGGGCCAGGTAGCGTCCCGCCTGCAGGTCGTAGGTCAGCTCGAGCGTGGTCCAGAAGGTCGGGATCTCGTAGTAGTTGATCGAGTGGCCTTCCTGCACGCGCCAGAGCTGGTCGCGGTTGTCGTAACAGTCCACCAGCAGGATCTGCCATGAGTCCTCGTCCACGTAGAACGTGCGGCGCTTGTAGATGTGCCGCTGGCCGGCCTTCAGCGTCGCGTCCACCACCCACACGCGGTGCAGCTCGTAGCGCGCGTGCTGCTGGTTGATGTGCAGCGGCTTGATGATGTCTTCGTTCCTGAGCTTGTTGCTGTGCAGCGGGTAGGCGTTGTACGGGACGATGATTTCCTGCTTGCCCACCAGCTTCCAGTCGTACCGCTCGGGGCTGCCGTTGTAGATGTCGAACTGGTCGGAGGTGCGCAGGCCGTCCGAGCCCGTGCCCGGGTTGTCGAAGGCGACGTTCGGCGCGCGGCGCACGCGGCGCTGGCCCGGGTTGTAGAGCCAGGCCTTGCGGTGCTCGAGCGTCTGGTCGAGCGTCTCGTGCACCAGCAGGATCTCGCCCGCGAGGCGCGCCGGCGCGATCGTCTCCTGGATGAAGAACAGCACCACGTTGTCGAGCGCGGCCTCGGTCGCCCCCGGCAGGCTGTAGCCGACCATGGTCTCGTCGTGGAACTTGACCAGGTTGTAGGCGCCGGTGCGGCTGACTGCGGCCTGGCCGATGATGCGCTCGGCGATCTCGGCGCGGTAGCGCAGGATGTGGTTCCAGATGACCTCGACGCCCTGGGCGGGCATCGGGAACGGAATGCCGATGATGGCGCCGGTGACGCCGGTGCCGGTGCCGGTCAGCTTCGCCGAGGTCGCGTTGGCCTTGGTCGCATCGTAGATGCGCTGCGGGAACGCCGCGGAGCGGTGCGACGGGTAGACGTTCAGGAAGTAGCTGCCCTTGTAGGCGGCGAGCAGCGCCTTGTGGCCCGCGCTCAGGTTCGCCGCGTAGCGCGCCATGTTGCCCGCGTCCACCTTGTAGAGCGGCTTGTCGCCGGCATAGGGGTCGGGATGGTGGCCGCCCGACTTGAAGTTCGCGAAGCCCGCATCCGCCGCCGACTTGATGCCGCCGGTCCAGGCCGGGATGGTGCCCGCGGCGTTGGCCGCTTTCTCCGCGCCCATGGGCGTGAGGTCTGCGCCGAGCCGCGCCGCCTGCTGGGCGGTCACCGCGGCATTCGCGATCGTGGCGGCCCCGGCAACGGCGAGCACGCCGAGGCGCAGGACATTCTTGAGCATCATCATGACTGGCCTCCGGTCGTGGTTCAGAACGAGTACTTGATCGTGGCCGCGACGAAGTCGCGGTCGGTCAGCTCGTTGTAGCGGCTCGCGCCGCCGAAGACGGTGTAGCTGAGGTCAAGCTCGAGCTTCGACTGGTAGCTCGCGCCGACGCCAAGCGTCGCGCCGTAGCGGCCCTCGACGAAGTTGCCGCCGGGACCCGGCGTGGTGCCGCTCACGTCGTGCGACCAGACGAAGCGCGGGGAGAAATTCCAGGCGCCGATCAGGCCGAGGTAATCGAGCCTGAGCGCGGCGCGATAGCCCCAGGAGGTCTCGTCCGCGAAGCGGTCCTGCGGCTCGACCTCGCCGAAATGGCGGCTGGCGAGCTCGGCATTGCCGGACACCGACGTGCCCGGGCCGTTCAGGCGCAGGCCGCGGCCATTCGGGCCGCCGGTCAGCTTGTCGGGCATGCCGTCCACCCGCGTGACGCCCGCCTCGACCACCGCGACCAGCTGCGAGGCGCCGAGCATCGGCGGGAACGCCTTGGTCGCGGTCATCTGCGCCTGCCAGACGTCGAACTCGCCCCAGCCCTGCACGACCTGGTCCGCAGCGAAAGCCCCGAGCTGGTTGCAGCGATTCAGCGTGCGTTCGTCCACCGTGGGAGTCAGCGGATCGTCGGCGCATGTCGCGGGTATCGCGAGGCCTTGCTCGGTCAGCGCTGCGGCCTCGAATGGCGTCAGAGCCGCGAACAGCAACTCCACGTCGTCGAACTGCAGCGGCTGGTCCATGCGGTACGAGAGCTCGCCCTGCAGCGCGATGCCGGTCGTGCCGAGCGACGTGTTGAACGAGACACCGAGCATCTGGATGTCTTCCGGGTACTGCGTGAAGTACTGCGCAGTCTTCGCGTACTCATGGACGCCGAGGTTGTTCGCCTGCGCGGTGACGTTGCCGCCGCCGAGCGCCGTGTTGACCGCGATCGTCGCGTACTGGGCCGCGGTCGTCGTCGACAGGAAATCGGCGTTGCCGGTGCAATTCACCGTGCCGGCCAGCGAGCCTGGGCCGCGTGAACGCGCGCTGCCCGCGCTCGCGCCGACGCCGATCGCACCGGCCGGCGGCAGGCCGGCCGCGAGCCCGCGCGCCGCCGCGCCCACCGCGGTCAGCGCGCCGAGCGCCTTGCAGACTCCGGCCGGCGTGCCGGCGCGGCCGCTGATCAGCGGCAGCTTGCTGTGGTAATTGAGGAAGTAGAGACCGAGCTCGGTGCCCGAGCCGAATTCCGGCAGGAACCAGCGCAGCGACGCGCCGTACTGGCCCTGGTCGTCCGGGTCCTGGGTCGGTCCGCGCGGCACCGCCTGGAAATCGGAGATCAGCGTGCCGCCGAGCGGCGTGAAGTCCACGCCCTGGTCCGAGAATGCGCCGAAGCCCAGGATCACCTTCTCGCCGCCGCGCGGCACGAAGTCGTTGCTCGAGAAGTAGGTGCCGACCGGTTCGGGCTGGGTGCGGTTCCAGTCGAAGATGCCGATGACCTCGCCGGTCAGGTTCTCGGAGAAGGCGTAGGAGAGCTTCAGGATTTCCTGCGGCAGGTAGGCCTCGCGCAGCTCGGAGCCCGGCACGCGCAGCGCCGAGACGTCGAAGTGGTTGATCGCGTTGTTGATGCCGCCCTGGATGAAGGTGCTCTCGCCCCAGTTCACCACCTGCCGGCCCGCGCGGATCTCGAGTTCATGGCCGCCCAGGTCCCAGCGGCCATAGGCGAACGCATCGAGCAGGCGCACATAGGCGCCCGCCAGGTTCCGGCCGGACTTCGAGATCTCGGTGCGCTCGGTGTCCGCGTCCTCGACCAGGTCGTCGTAGAGCGCCGAACCGCGCACGAACAGGCCGTAGCTGTCGCGGTCGAGCGCGAACTCCGACACCAGCTTGAAGGCGCTCGAGACCCGGCCCTGGCGGTAATTGAGGTCGCCGTCGTCGATGTTCGGCGAGCGGCCGCTGCCGCCATTGGCCGTGCCGATGAGGCGCGGGTCGCGCGCCTCGCCGCGCCACATCTCGCCGTAGGTCACGGTGGTGTTCAGGCTGCCGTTCCAGCCGCCTGCCGTGAAGTCGATGGCACCCGCCGCGCCGGGCGCGACGACGGCGGCGGCGAGCGCCGCGCGGACGCCCAAGCGCAGCAAATGCGGGATCGATCGCGTGCAAGTCGTGCTCATGTGGTTCCCCAGGCAGGACCGGTCGGTGTTTTCGCCAAGGATATAACAGCGCCCTTGCTTTGCAGTGCAAAACGCGGCGCGTCGCGCGCACCTGATCCAGGTCAGCTGTGGGTCACCTGGAGGATGCTGTTGCGGATCTGCTCGGACAGCACGACACGCGCGTCCTCGGCGACGGCGGTGAGCGCATCATCGAACGTCAGGCGCCCTTCCCCGTCCTGCCGGATCACGCCGCGCTGACGCAGCAGGTCGATGAAGTCGCGGAACATTGCGCGGTCGAAGAATTCCGGCGCCGCCAGCCCGTAGAGCATGGACATGCGCTGCGCCATCGCCACGCAGCGCTGCTCGAGCGCCTCCGCGGTGATCACCGACGGCCCGGCCCGCAGCAGCAGCGCGATCGCGAGGTAGTAGCGCTCGATGGTCTGGATGGTCGCCTGCGCGAGCACCGACAGGCGCACCGCCTCCGCGCTGCCGGTCGGCGGCCGCCGCCAGGCCGTGCCGTCGCCCGCGCGTTCCAGCAGGCCCTGCGCGGCGAGCGCCGCCAGCACGCCGTCCACGACGCCCGGCAGCTCCTCCTCGCGCCAGCGCAGGAACAGCTCCTGGCGGATGTAGGGATAGACGCGCCACACCAGGCGCTGGACGTCCTCGTGGCGCATGGCGGGGTTGTTGAGGAACGCGCAGGCGACCAGCGACGGCAGCGCGAACAGGTGCAGCACGTTGTTGCGGTAGTAGGTCGCGAGCACCGCGTTCTGCTCGACCATGCGCAGCACGTCGCCGAGCGGGTGCGCGCGCCGCTGCAGCATGCCCATCTGCTCGCCGGCGCGGATGATCCCGGCGCCATCGAGGTCCGCGACCGAGACGTCGGGCGAGTACGGGAAGTTCCGGAGGACGTCGATGTAGAGCTGCAGCTGCCGCTCGAGGTCGGCCTCCACCATCGCCTGCCGCGGCGCCGCCAGCAGCGCCACCGACAGCAGGTTGATCGCGGTGACGGCGGCGGCCGCGTTGATCCGGCGCATGATCTCGGTCGCGACCGCGTCCACCGCGTCGCCGAACCAGGCCGGGCGCGAGTTCTCGTCGCCGACGTCGCCGCGCCAGCCGGGCTTCAGCGTGTCGAGCAGGCCGTCGAGCAGCAGCGGTTCCCCGAATCCGATGTGCACGCGGCCGAGCTGCTGGCGCAGCTGCGGCATCACGCGGAAGATGCCGCCGACCGTCTCCTTCTGCTTGGGCCGGCCCTGCAGCTCGTCGATGTAGGTCTCGGCCTCGAGCAGCCGGTCATAGCCGAAATAGACCGGCACGTAGGCGACCGGGCGGCGCGTGTCGCGCAGGAAGCTGCGCAGCGTCATCGTCAGCATGCCGGTGCGCGGCCGCAGCAGCCGCCCGGTGCGGCTGCGCCCGCCCTCGATGAAGAACTCGATCGGGTGGCCGCGGTTCATCATCACGTCCACGTATTTCATGAAGACGATCGGGTACAACCCGCTGCCGCGGAAGCTCCGGCGGATGAAGAAGGCCCCGCCCTTGCGCAGGAAGCGCCCGATCACGGGCAGGTTCAGGTTGATGCCGGCCGCGACGTAGGGCACGGCATAGCCGCGGCGGTAGATCACGTAGGACAGCAGCAGATAGTCCACGTGGCTGCGGTGGCAGGGCACGTAGACGATCTCGCATTCCGGCGGCAGGCGGTCCAGGTACTCCGCGTTCGTGACCTCGACGCCGTCATAGATGCGGTTCAGCAGCCGGTCGAGGACCTTCTCCGCGACGCGCACGAACGCGTGCGAGTAGTTGGCGGCGATCTCGAGCGCGTGGCGCCGCGCGATGCGCAGGCCGTCGCGGCGCGAGCGCTTCGAGCCTGCGATCTCCTGGCGCACCGCCTGGCGCACCGCGCGCGTGCGCAGCACCTGTGCGACGATCGCGCGCCGGCGCGACAGGTCGGGGCCGAGCGTGTCGGTGCGCATGTGCCGGAATTCGGCGCGCAGGTCCCGGAGCAGCCGGCGCGCGCCACGCGCGCCGTCGGGGCCGGCCGCGACGAAGGAGCGCAGCGCCCGCGGCTCGCCGAAGCGGATCAGCGTGCTGCGGCCGCGCACCGGCATGCTGACGATGACGCTGCGCAGCTTCCTGCGCGACACGCGCCGCCCGGTCGCCTACGTGCCGGTCT
>DATBLN010000052.1:0-7829 GCA_036555345.1 Steroidobacteraceae bacterium | reverse complement strand
CGGAGTCGCCGCAGCTGCGCGCGCTCGACGACCTGGAACGCCGGAACCGCGAATGAGCGCGGGCCGCGCCGCGTCGCCCGGGACGCGCCTGCGCGCCGCGCGCGAGGCGCTCGGGCTCTCGATCGAGGACGCCGCCGAGCGCCTGCGCCTCAACGCCTCGCTCGTGCTCGCCATGGAGGAGGACCGCCTCGCGCTGCTCGGCGCCCCGGTATTCGCCCGCGGGCACCTGCGGAACTACGCGATGCTGCTCGGCGTGCCCGAGGGCGAGGTGATCGCGGCCGGCGGCGTCGAGGAGCTGCCGCAGCCGAGCTTCCTGCCCGCGCTCGACCTGAAGCCCCATGTGCGCGACCATTCGCGCTGGGCCTGGCCGGTCGCGGCGCTGCTGCTCGCGGTGGCCGTGGTGATCGCGTTCTGGTGGTGGACGGCGGCCGGCGCATGACGGATTCCGGGCTGAACGCCGTCCGCGGCATGAACGACCTGCTGCCGGGCGAGCTGCCCTGGTGGCAGCTGATCGAGCGCGTGGCGCGCGAGCTGTTCGCGGACTACGGCTACCAGGAGATGCGCGTGCCGCTCGTCGAGCGCGCGGAACTCTTCTCGCGCTCCATCGGCGAGCACACGGACATCGTCGAGAAGGAGATGTACACCTTCGAGGACCGCGGCGGCGACCGGCTGTCGCTGCGTCCCGAGGCGACGGCCGGCCTGGTGCGCGCCGCGATCGAGCACGGGCTGCTGCACAACCAGAAGCAGCGCCTGTGGACTTCCGGGCCGATGTTCCGGCACGAGCGGCCGCAGGCGGGGCGCTACCGCCAGTTCCACCAGATCGACTGCGAGGCCTTCGGCTTCGAGGGGCCGGACATCGATGTCGAGCTGATCCAGCTGTCCGCGCGCCTCTGGCGCCGCCTCGGAATCGAGGGCGTCCGGCTGCGGGTCAACTCCCTCGGGACGCCCGAATCGCGGCGCGCCTACCGCGCCCGCCTCGTGGAGCACTTCGAGCGGCACCGCGCGGCGCTCGACGCCGACAGCCTGCGGCGCCTCGATTCGAACCCGCTCCGGATTCTCGATTCGAAGAATCCCGCGCTCGCGGGGGTGCTCGCGGGCGCGCCGCTCCTGACCGAGCACCTCGATGCCGCATCGCGCGCGCACTTCGACGGGTTCTGCGCGCTCCTTGGGGACTGCGGCATCGCCTTCGACGTGGACCCGCGCCTGGTGCGCGGCCTCGACTACTACTCGCGCACGGTCTTCGAATGGACCACGCGCGCCCTGGGCGCGCAGGATGCCGTCTGCTCGGGCGGCCGCTATGATGGCCTGGTCTCGCAACTGGGCGGCGAGCCGACCCCGGCGATCGGCTGGGCGCTCGGCATGGAGCGGCTGGTCGCATTGCTGCAGGCGGCAGGACGGCCGGCGCCCGGCGCCGCGCCGGCGGTTTACCTGGTGCTGGCGGGTGAGCGCGCGCTTCGCGAGGGCATCGCGCTCGCGGAGCGGCTGCGCGACGCGCTGCCGGGCGCCGGGGTTCAGGTCAACATGGGTGGCGGCAGCTTCAAGTCGCAGCTGAAGCGCGCCGACAGGAGTGGCGCGGCGCTTGCCGTGATCATCGGCGACGACGAAGCCGCGCGCGGCACGGCCGCGATCAAGCCGCTCAGGACGGAGTCGGGCCAGCAGGAGTGCGCCTTCGGCGACCTGCCGGCGCGCCTCGCGCAACTGCTGCGCGGCGGCTGAAGGAACGAGGAATGGTCGACGAATATCTCTCTGAACGCGAGCAGGCGGAGCAGCTCCGGCACTGGCTGCGCGAGAACTGGATCTGGCTGGTGGCGGGCGTCGCGCTGACGCTCGGCGGGTTTTACGGCTGGCGCTGGTGGGAGGCGCGGCAGTTCGGGCGCTCGGCTGAGGCCGAGGCGCGATTCACGGCGATGGTGGACGCGCTTGCCGCAAACCAGCGCGAGGAGGGGCTGCGCATCGCCGGCGAGCTCACGGGCGAGTACGCCGACACGCCGTACGCGGACCAGGCGACGCTCGTGCTCGCGCGCCTGGACGTGGAGGGTGGCGACCTGCCGAAGGCCCGCGAGCGCCTCGCGCAGGTGATGGAATCGGCCGGGGACCCGGAGCTGCGCCTGGTGGCGCGGCTGCGCCTCGCGCGCGTGCAGCTCGCCGAGGGGCAGCACGACGCGGCGCTTGCGACGCTCGATGGCGCCGCCGCCGCCTCGGTCGAGGCGCGGGTGCTGGAGCTGCGGGGCGATGCGCTGCTCGCGAAGGGCGACCGCGCGGGCGCGCTCGCGGCATACCGCCAGGCGCAGTCGGCGGCGGTCGGCGAGGGCCGTGCCGCCGCGCTCGTGGACCCGGAACTGCTCGGGCTCAAGATCGACGAACTCGCCACGGCCACGGCGACGGAGTAGGGCATGCACGCGCACCGCATCATCCTGCCCCTCGCCGCGCTCGCCGCGCTCGCCGCCTGCAGCAAGGAGAAAGAGGTCGATCCGCCCGCGGAACTGGTCGAATTCGAGCCGGCGGTGCGCGTGGAGCGCGCCTGGAGCGCGGGGACCCGGGGCGGCGACGACGTCCTGCGGCTGGGCCTGCGTCCCGCGGTCCTGGGGGAGCGCGCCTACGTGGCGGGCCATGGCGGCGACGTGCAGGCCCTCGACCTCGCGACCGGCCGCTCGCTCTGGCGCGCCTCGACCGAACTCGAGCTCGCGGGCGGCCCCGCCGTCGGCGAAGGCCTGGTGGCGGTCGGCTCGAGCGCCGGCGACGTGGTGGCCCTCGACGCGGAGACGGGCGCCGAACGCTGGCGGGTGGCGATCAACGGCGAAGTGCTCGCCGCGCCCGCCATCGCGGGCGGCCTGGTGGTCGTGCGCACGGTGTCCGGCTTCCTGCACGGCCTGCGCGTCGCGGACGGCGGCGAGGCCTGGAGCTACGAGCAGCCGGTGCCGCGGCTGTCGCTGCGCGGCAATGGCCCGCCGGTCGTGAGTGGCGACATGGTGGTCGCGGGCTTCGACAACGGCAAGGTGGTCGCGCTGTCGCTTGCGGCGGGTGAACTGCTCTGGACGGCGACGGTGGCGCCCTCGCACGGCCGCACCGAGATCGAGCGGCTGGTGGACATCGACTCGCCCGTGCGCATCCTGGGCGAGGACGTCTACGTCGCCGGCTTCCAGGGGCGTGTCGCGATGCTCGCGCGCGATTCCGGTCAGATCTGGTGGGGGCGCGACCTGTCGAGCCACCGCGGCCTGGCCGCGGACATCGACCGCCTCTACGTGACGACCGCCGACAGCGCCGTCGTGGCGCTCAGCCGCCGCGACGGCACCGAGGTCTGGCGCCAGGACCAGATGCTGCGGCGCGGCCTGACCGCGCCCGCGATCGCGGGCGATGTGCTCGTGGTCGGGGATTTCGACGGCTACCTGCACTGGCTCGACGCCGCGACCGGGCGCCTGCTCGGGCGCGCGAAGGCGGGCGGAGGTCGCATCAGCAATGCGCCGGTCGCGGCCGGCGACCTGGCCCTGGTGCAGACCGATTCCGGCGAGGTCCAGGCCTGGCGCGCGGCGCCGCGTGCGAGCGGCTGAACGGGCCCGGGCCCGCATGCCATGCTGCCCGTCGTCGCCCTGGTCGGCCGGCCGAACGTCGGCAAGTCCACGCTGTTCAATGCGCTGACCGGGACGCGCGACGCGATCGTCGCGGACGTCCCCGGGCTCACGCGCGACCGCCAGTATGGCTACGGCCACTTCGAGCCGCAGCGGTTCATCGTCGTCGACACCGGCGGGCTCGTGGAGTCGCCGCGCGGCATCGAGCAGCTCATGGGGCTGCAGACGCGCCGGGCGATCGAGGAGGCGGACCACGTCGTCTTCCTGGTCGACGGTCAGTCGGGCCTCGACGCCTCCGACCGGTACATCGCCGACCTGCTGCGCCGCAGCGGCAAGCCCGTCACGGTCGCCGTCAACAAGAGCGAAGGCCGCGACGCGGGCGTCGTGGTCGCCGAGTTCCACGCGCTCGGCCTCGGGGAGCCGGTCGCGGTCTCGGCAGCCCACCGGCAGGGGCTGGACGAGCTCGTCGAGCGCGCGCTGGCCGGCCGTGCGCCGCCGCCCGGAGAATCCGCCGCGGCGGATGGCGCGATCCGCGTCTGCGTGGTCGGCCGCCCGAACGTCGGCAAATCGACGCTCGTCAACCGGCTGCTCGGCGAGGAGCGCATGATCGCCTTCGACGAGCCGGGCACGACGCGCGATGCGGTCGAGGTGCCTTTCGAGCGCGAGGGTCAGGCCTTCGTGCTCGTCGACACGGCCGGCATGCGGCGCCGGGCGCGGATCGACGAGGGCGTCGAAAAAGTCAGCGCAATCAAGACCTTGCAGGCCATCGACGACGCACACGTCGTGATCGGCGTGCTGGATGCGCGCGAGACGGTCGCGGAGCAGGATGCAACGCTCTTCGGCATCGTCGCCGAGCGCGGCCGCGCGCTCGTCATCGCCGTCAACAAGTGGGACCACGTGGCGACGGCGCGGCGCGAGGAACTGCGCGCCGAGCTCGCCGCGCGCCTGCGCTTCCTCGACTTCGCGCCGCTGCACTTCATTTCGGCGCTGCACGGCAGCGGCGTCGGCGAGCTCATGGACTCGGTGCGGGCCGCCTATGCGGCGGCCATGCGCGACCTGCCGACGCCGGAGCTCACGCGCGTGCTCGAGGCCGCCATGACCCAGCACCAGCCGCCGCTGGTGCGCGGTCGCAGGATCCGGCTGCGCTACGCGCACCAGGGCGGGCGCAACCCGCCGGTGATCGTCGTCCACGGCTCGCAGGCCGAGCGCACGCCCGAGGACTACCGCCGCTACCTGACCCACTGCTTCCGCCAGGCATTCCGGCTCGCCGGGACGCCCGTGCGCGTGAACTTCAGGAGCGAGGAGAACCCGTTCGCGGGCAGGCGCGACCGGCAGACGCCGCGGCAGCGGCGCACGCGCGAACGGCAGGCGGGTCGCCGCCGCTAGCCGTTCCGGGTGACGCGCGCCCGCAGCCCGCCGCGCGCGAGGCGCACCGCGACGTCGGTGCCGGGCGGCGCGCGCGCGGCGTCCGTCAGGACCTTGCCCGTTTCCGCCAGCGTCACGATCGAGTAACCGCGCTCGAGCGTCGCGAGCGGGCTCACGGCATTCAGTCCCCGGGCGGCGGCGTCGGCCCCCGCCTGCGCCATGGCGAGGCGATGGCGCAGCGCCGGCAGCAGCCGCGCCCCGGCGTGCCGGGTGCGGTCGATGAGCGAAGCGACGCGCGCGGCTGGCGAGCGCGCAGTGAGCAGGGCGCCCTGCCGCAACACGCGCTCGCGGCGCGACACGGCGAGCCGTTGCATGGCGGCGAGCGCACGGACCTGCAGCTCGTCGAGGCGCTGCGCGCGCTGGGCGAGCGCCTGCGCGGGGTGCAGCAACTGCAGCCGGCGCTCGTCGCGGGCGAGCGACTCTAGGCGCAGCCGCAGGCTGCGCTCGATGGCGCTCGCCAGGCGCCGGGCCGTGACCGTGAAGGAGGCGATCCAGGCGGCGGCGTCCGGCACTGCGAGCTCCGCGGCGGCCGAGGGCGTCGGCGCGCGCACGTCGGCGACGAAGTCGGCGATCGTGAAGTCCACCTCATGGCCGATGCCGCAGATGACCGGGATGGAACTTGCCGCGATCGCACGGGCGAGGGCCTCGTCATTGAAGGCCCAGAGGTCCTCGAGCGAGCCGCCGCCGCGCACGAGCAGCAGCACGTCCACATCGGCGCGCGTATCCGCGAGCGCGAGCGCGGCGGCGATGTCGCGCGCCGCGCCCGCCCCCTGCACGGGCACCGGGTAAATGAGCACGGGGACGACCGGGCAGCGCCGGGCGAGCACGTGCAGGACGTCCCGCAATGCCGCTCCGGTCGCGGAAGTGACCACGCCGATCCGGCGCGGAAAGCGCGGCGGGGGGCGCTTGCGGGCCGCGTCGAACAGGCCCTCGGCGGCCAGGCGCAGCTTGAGCGCCTCGAAGCGCCGCCGCAGTTCGCCTTCACCGGCTTCCTCGAGGTGGTCCACGACCAGCTGGTAGTCGCCGCGCGCCTCGTACAGGCCGACGCGCGCCCGCAACAGCACCTGCATGCCGTCCCGCGGCGCGACGCGCGAGAGCAGGTTGCGCTGGCGGAACATCGCGCAGCGCACCTGCGCCGCCTCGTCCTTCAGCGTGAAGTACCAGTGGCCGGATGCCGGACGCGACAGGTTGGACAGCTCGCCGGTGATCCAGAGCGAGGGCAGGCCGGCCTCCAGCAGGCCCCTGGCCTCCCGGTTCAGGCGGCTGACCGTGTAGATGTCCCGGCCGCCGGGGTCGGGTGTCGTGCCTGCAGCCATGCGCTCATGGTAATATGCGCCGCTTCCTTATATGCGCATCCTCCAGGAAGCACTCACCTTCGACGACGTCCTGCTCGTTCCGGCGTACTCGGAGGTGCTGCCGCGCGAGGTGGACCTCGGCACGCGGCTGACGCGCGGCATCCGCCTGAACCTGCCTTTCGTGTCCGCGGCGATGGACACCGTGACCGAGGCGCGCCTTGCCATCGCGCTCGCGCAGGAGGGCGGCATCGGCATCGTGCACCGGAACATGACCGCCGCGGCCCAGGCGCGTGAGGTCGCGCGCGTCAAGAAGCACGAGAGCGGGGTCATCAAGGACCCGATCACGATCCGCCCCGATGCGACCATCCGGGACGTGATCGCGCTGACCCGTGCCAAGGGCATCTCCGGCCTGCCGGTCACCGGCGACGACAACCTGGTCGTCGGCATCGTGACGCACCGCGACATCCGCTTCGAGGAGCAGCTCGACCTGCCGGTCTCGCGGGTGATGACGCCGCGCGAGAAGCTGGTGACGGTGCGCGAGAACACCCCGCGCGAGGAGGTGCTGCAGCTGCTGCACCGCCACCGCATCGAGAAGGTGCTGGTAGTGGACGACGAGGGGCGGCTGAAGGGCATGATCACGGTGCGCGACATCCAGAAGTCGCGCGACTTCCCACGCGCCTGCAAGGACGAGCACGGGCGGCTCAGGGTCGGCGCCGCGGTCGGCACCGCGCCCGATACGCTGGATCGCGTGGCAGAGCTCACCGAAGCCGGCGTCGACGTCGTGATCGTCGACTCGGCGCACGGCCATTCGCGCGGCGTGCTGGAGACCGTGTCGCGCATCAAGCAGGCGCACCCGCTGCTGCAGGTTGCCGGCGGCAACGTGGTGACGACCGAGGCCGCGCGCGCACTCGTGGATGCAGGCGCAGACGGCGTCAAGGTCGGCATCGGCCCGGGTTCGATCTGCACCACGCGCGTGGTCGCGGGCGTCGGCGTGCCGCAGGTGACGGCGGTCGCGACGGTCTCTGCGGCGCTTGCCGACACCGACGTACCGCTCATCTCCGACGGCGGCATCCGCTATTCCGGCGACGTGGCCAAGGCGATCGCGGCCGGCGCGCACTCGGTGATGATCGGCGGGCTGTTCGCGGGCACGGAGGAATCGCCCGGCGAGGTCGAGCTCTACCAGGGTGCCTCTTACAAGTCCTACCGCGGCATGGGTTCCCTCGGCGCCATGTCCCAGCGCCACGGCTCCAGCGAACGCTACTTCCAGGACACCGTCGAGGAGCTCGAGAAACTGGTGCCGGAAGGCGTGGAGGGCAGGGTGCCCTACAAGGGCAGCCTGGTCGCGATCGTGCACCAGCTCGCGGGCGGCGTGCGCGCGGCCATGGGCTACACCGGAAGCCCCGACATCGACACGATGCGAAAGCGCTGCACCTTCGTGCGCATCACCGGGGCCGGCGTGCGCGAGAGCCACGTGCACGACGTCAGCATCACCAAAGAAGCGCCGAACTACCGGATCGGATGATGGCCGAGCGCGCCGCGTCGT
>DATBLN010000044.1:0-3144 GCA_036555345.1 Steroidobacteraceae bacterium | reverse complement strand
GTCCTGCAGTACTTCATCTCGACCCACGGCGCCCGCAAGGGCCTCGCGGACACGGCGCTCAAGACCGCGAACTCCGGCTACCTGACGCGCCGGCTGGTGGACGTCGCCCAGGACCTCGTGGTCACGCAGCAGGACTGCGGCACCGCGAAAGGCCTCGAGGTGACGCCGATCGTCGAGGGCGGCGACGTGGTCGAGGGCCTCGGCGAGCGCGTGCTCGGCCGCGTGGCCGCGACCGACGTCGCGAAGCCCGGCACCGACGACGTGCTGGTGGACGCCGGCACGCTGATCGACGAGGGTTGGGTGCAGCAGCTCGAGCAGTTCGGCGTGGACCAGATCAAGGTGCGCTCGCCGATCACCTGCGAGGTGCGCTACGGCGTCTGCGCCATGTGCTACGGGCGCGACCTGGCGCGCGGCCGGCTGATCTCGATCGGCGAGGCGGTCGGCGTGATCGCCGCGCAGTCGATCGGCGAGCCGGGCACGCAGCTGACGATGCGGACCTTCCACATCGGCGGCGCCGCTTCCCGCGCCGCGGCGATCTCGCTGGTCGAGATCAAGGGCAAGGGTAAGCTGCGCTTCCACAACGTCAAGTCGGTGCGCCACGAGAAGGGCCACCTGGTCACGACCTCGCGCTCGGGCGAGATCGGCGTGATCGACGAGTTCGGCCGCGAGCGCGAGCGCTACAAGATCCCCTACGGCGCGACCATCAATGCCGACGAGGGCGACGCGGTGCAGCCCGGCCAGGTGGTCGCGAACTGGGATCCGCACACCCATCCGGTCGTCACCGAGGTCGCGGGCTTCATCAAGTTCATCGACTTCGTGGACGGCGTCACCGTGCAGTCGCAGGTGGACGAGGTCACCGGCCTGTCCTCGGTCGAGGTGCTGGATCCGAAACAGCGCGGCGCCGCGGGCCGCGACCTGCGCCCGGTCATCAAGCTCGTGAACGCGAAGGGCAAGGAAGTCACTTTCGCGAACACCGACATCCCGGCGGTCTACACGCTGCCTGCGGGGGCACTGGTCTCCCTGGAGGATGGCGCCAAGGTGTCCGTCGGCGACGTCATCGCGCGCATCCCGCAGGAGTCCTCGAAGACCCGCGACATCACCGGCGGCCTGCCGCGCGTCGCGGACCTGTTCGAGGCGAGGAAGCCGAAGGAGCCCGCGATCCTCGCCGAGGTGACGGGCACCGTCAGCTTCGGCCGCGAGACCAAGGGCAAGCGGCGCCTGGTCATCACCGGCGAGAGCAATGAGCGCTACGAGGAGCTGATCCCGAAGTGGCGGCAGCTCAACGTGTTCGAGGGCGAGCACGTCGAGCGCGGCGAGGTGATCGCGGAGGGCGAGCCGAACCCGCACGACATCCTGCGCCTGCAGGGCGTCGCGGCGCTCGCCAACTACCTCACGCGCGAGATCCAGGACGTGTACCGCCTGCAGGGCGTGAAGATCAACGACAAGCACATCGAGGTCATCGTCCGGCAGATGCTGCGCAAGGTCGAGGTCAAGGAGTCGGGCGAGTCGTCGCTGCTGCGCGGCGAGCAGCTCGAGCGCGCCCGCATCCTCGAGCTCAACGACCGCCTGGCGTCCGGGAAGAAGGCGCCGGCGGTGTTCGAGCCGATGCTGCTCGGCATCACCAAGGCCTCGCTGCAGACCGACTCCTTCATCTCCGCGGCCTCGTTCCAGGAGACCACGCGCGTGCTGACGGATGCGGCCGTGCGCGGCATCAAGGACGACCTGCGCGGGCTCAAGGAGAACGTCATCGTCGGCCGCCTCATCCCGGCCGGCACGGGGTTCTCGTACCATGCCCAGCGCCGGCGCCAGGGGGCGGGTGAGGCGCATCGCGGGTTCATGGACTCGGGCGCCGAGGCCGCCGCCGAGGAGCCGGCCGCGCAGGAAGCGACAGCGGAGTAAAAACAAGGACTTACGAAATGGGGACAGGTACACTTTTCCGCTGCGGGAAAAGTGTGCCGGTCCCCGTTTTCACGGCTTGACGCCCCAAAGGCACGGTCACTACAATCGCGGGCCTTTCGGCCCCCGCCCCGGTATACGGGTGGGGCATTGAGACTGGAACAAGAATCCGGGCCGCCACTGGGCGGCCCGGTGTTTCATGCGTCCGGCAATCCCGCCGGCGCGGGGCTTGAAGAGACGACATGGCGACGACCAACCAGTTGATCCGGGGCGGCCGCGTGGCCGCCACCTACAAGTCGAAGGTGCCGGCGCTGCAGCGCTCGCCGCAGCGGCGCGGCGTCTGCACGCGCGTCTACACCACGACGCCGAAGAAGCCGAACTCGGCGCTGCGCAAGGTCTGCCGCGTGCGCCTGACGAACGGCTACGAGGTCACGAGCTACATCGGCGGCGAGGGCCACAACCTGCAGGAGCACTCGGTGGTCATGATCCGCGGCGGCCGCGTCAAGGACCTGCCGGGCGTCCGCTACCACACGATCCGCGGCACCCTCGACTGCGCCGGCGTCGGCGACCGCAAGCAGGGCCGCTCCAAGTACGGCGCCAAGCGCCCGAAGAAGTAACGGAGATCCATCGATGTCCCGTCGCACCTCCGCGCCCACCCGCGTCATCCTCCCGGACCCGAAGTTCGGGAGCGAGATGCTGGCCAAGTTCATGAACATGGTCATGAAGAGCGGCAAGAAATCGGCCGCCGAGCACATCATGTACGGCGCGATCGAGCGCATCTCCGAGAAGACCAGCCGCCAGGGCGAGGCCGCGCTCGAGGTGCTGTCGATGGCGCTCGAGAACGTGAAGCCCGCGGTCGAGGTGAAGTCCCGCCGCGTCGGCGGCGCGACCTACCAGGTGCCGGTCGAGGTGCGCCCGGCGCGCCGGCAGACGCTCGCGATGCGCTGGCTGATCGAGGCCGCGCGCGCGCGCAGCGAGAAGTCCATGGCGCACCGCCTGGCGCACGAGCTGATGGACGCCGCGGAGAACCGCGGCACCGCCGTGCGCAAGCGCGAGGACACGCACCGCATGGCGGAGGCCAACAAGGCCTTCGCGCACTACCGCTGGTAAAGAGACGACCATGCCCCGCAGCACGCCCATCGAGCGCTACCGGAACATCGGCATTTCCGCGCACATCGACGCCGGAAAGACGACGACGACCGAGCGCGTCCTGTTCTACACGGGCGTGTCGCACAAGATCGGCGAGGT
>DATBLN010000034.1:0-9754 GCA_036555345.1 Steroidobacteraceae bacterium | reverse complement strand
GAATCGAGGTGATCGCGGCCGATGACGATGGGCGCCTTCAGTTCGCCCCTGGCCACCATCTCGTTGAACGCGAGACCGAGCCGCGCGCGGTCCTTCAACCCCACCCAGCAGATGCGCGCCGGCAGGCCCTGGAAGCGGATGCGCTCGCGCGCCATGTCGAGCCAGCGGTGCAGGTGCGCATCGCCCGGGATCAGTTCCTTCACCTTCGCGTCGGTCCGGTAGATGTCCTCCGGTTCGCCTGACAGCGCGACCCAGCGGAATGGGCCGATGCCCTCGCAGAACAGCGGGCGCACGTAGGCCGGCACGAAGCCCGGAAAATCGAAGGCGTTCTTCAGGCCCTCGTCGAAGGCGACCTGGCGGATGTTGTTGCCGTAGTCGAAGACGACCGCGCCCTTCGCCTTGAGATCGAGCATCGCCTGCACGTGCACCTTCATCGAGGCGCGCGCCTCGCGCTCGATGCGCGCGGGATCCTTCTGCCTCGCCTCCGCCGCCTGCGCGAGCGTCCAGCCTCGCGGCAGGTAGCCGTTGCGCGGATCGTGCGCGGAGGTCTGGTCGGTGACGGCATCCGGCACGATGCCGCGTCGTGCGAGCTCGGGCACGACGTCCGCCGCGTTGCCGAGGAGCCCCACCGAGAGCGCGCGCTTCGCGCGGCGCGCGTCATCAATGAGTGCCAGCGCCTCGTCGAGCGCCGTCGCCTTGCGGTCCAGGTAGCCGGTGCGCAGGCGAAAGTCGATGCGCGACTCGTCGCACTCGACGGCGAGCATCGAGAAGCCCGCCATGGTCGCGGCGAGCGGCTGCGCGCCGCCCATGCCGCCGAGTCCCGCGGTCAGGATCCAGCGTCCCGCGGCCTCGCCACCGAAATGCGCGCGCGCGCAGGCGCCGAAGGTCTCGTACGTGCCCTGCACGATGCCCTGCGAGCCGATGTAGATCCAGGAGCCGGCCGTCATCTGCCCGAACATCATCAGGCCCTTGCGGTCGAGCTCGTGGAAGTGCTCCCAGGTCGCCCAGTGCGGCACCAGGTTCGAGTTCGCGATCAGCACGCGCGGCGCATCCGGGTGCGTCTGGAACACGCCGACCGGCTTCCCTGACTGCACCAGCAGCGACTCGTCGTCCTTGAGCCGGCGCAGCACGGCGAGAATGGTGTCGAAGGCCTCCCAATTGCGCGCGGCCTTGCCGATGCCGCCGTAGACGACGAGCGCATCGGGATGCTCCGCGACTTCGGGATCCAGGTTGTTCTGGATCATCCGGTAGGGCGCCTCGGTGAGCCAGCTCAGGCAGTTGAGCTTCGCGCCGCGCGGCGCGCGCACCACGCGCGGGCCGGCGGCGGGTTTGGGCTGGGCACTCATGAGCGCGAAGGATAGCGCGATGGCAGGCATTCGCGAACGAGCGCATAATCCGCCCCCAGCCATGAAGCGCGCATTCCTCTGCGCATCGCTCCTCCTGGCACTGGCCGGCTGCGCCGGCCTGTTCGGCACGCCCACGCGCCAGGGGGTCTCCAGCAGCCTGGTGGACTACCTCTATCCGAAAGGCGAGCCGCCGCCCGCGCAGGCCGGCGGCATCCCGCACCTGCAGCTGCCGCTCAAGGTGGGCATCGCCTTCGTGCCGAGCAGCTACTCCGGCGAGCTGGCCCTGCCCGAATCGGAGCGCATGCGGCTCTTGAACGACGTCAAGGCCCGCTTCATGGGCCGCGACTTCATCGAGGAGATCGCGGTCATCCCCGAGGCCTACCTGCGCTCCAGCCGCGGCTTCGAGTCGCTCGAGCAGACCGCGCGGCTCTACGGGCTCGACGTGATGGCGCTCGTGTCCTACGACCAGGTCACGCACAGCGACGAGCGCACCGCGTCGCTGCTCTACTGGACGATCGTCGGCGCCTACACGATCAAGGGCAACCGGAACGACGTGCAGACCTTCGTGGACACGGCCGTGTTCGACATCCCGACGCGCACGCTCCTGTTCCGCGCGCCGGGCGTCAGCAAGGTGCAGGGCACCTCGACGCTGGTCGGCCTCGAGCGCGAACTGCGCGCGAAGCAGCAGCAGGGCTTCGAGCAGGCGATCGCCGACATGACCGTGAACCTCGACAATGAGCTGTCGGTGTTCAAGGAGCGCATCCGCACCGACGGCAGCGTGCGCGTCACGCGCGCCGACTCCGGCGGCGGTGGCGGCGCTACCGGCCTCGCCATCCTCGCACTGCTCGCGCTCGCCTCAGTTCGCCGCCGCGCCTGATCGTCTCATCCCGGCGAGCGCGCGCTTGCGGGCGCCCGCACTCTCCACCAAGCCGACGACCGTTGCGCGCACCGGACCGATGCCGCAGAAGCGCAGGATGTTGCGCTCGAAGCTCTTGAGCGAATGTGCGCGGTAGAACCACCGGTAGAAGAATCCCGGCATGCCCATGGTCACGACCACGCGCGCGGAACGCCCCTTCAGCTTCTGCTTCGGGAAGCCGCGGCCGCTCGCCTCCTCGAACGCGAAGCCGGGCCGAAGGCACTGCTCGAAGAAAGCCTTCGTCAGCGCCGGCATGGCGCCGAGCCACAGCGGGTAGAAGATCGCGAGGTGCCCCGACCAGGCGATGTCATGCTGCGCGGCGGCGATCGCGGGCGGCGGACGGCCCTTCTGGAACTCGTCCGCAGTCCGCAGCAGCGGAAAATCGAGCTTCGACACCGTGATCGTCCGCACCTCGTGCCCGGCGCCCTGCGCCGCGGCGCGATAGGCATCGACCAGCGCGTGGCCGAAGCGCGCGGCGTCGGGATCCGGATGGCCATCGACGATCAGGATGCGGCGAGGCATCGGGTCAGTCCGGCTTCTTCACGTCCAGTGGCGTGACCTCGGCGTCACCCGCTTTCCGGATGCCGAGCCGCAGCGGCCGCGGCGGGCCGGTCGGCGGCACCGTGACCTCGACCCAGAGCGCCTCGCCGGCCGGGCGGCGCGAGGGATCCACGGCATGCTCCGGGATGAAGAACGCCACCGGGTTCGCGAGCTGCCAGCAGTCCGCCTCGCCGCAACGGCGCTTCTGCACCCAGTGGCGGCCATTCCCGTCCTCGACCGCGTACAGGCGATCCTCGAAAATCTCCAGACGCGCCTGGAACGCGTCGGGCAGCTCGCCCTCTTTCTTCGCCGGTACGCGCGCCGTCTGCACCAGCACCGAGATGCTCACGTAACGCCCGCGGATCGGCAGGTCGGGATCGTAGGGCGCGGTCTCCGCCCACACGCGCGGATAGTGCGAGCGGTCCCAGAGGAACTTCGCGCCCACGCTCGCGGCGAGCGCCACCTGCGCGGCGGCGATGACGAGGCCCTTGGCGAAGGCGTTCACGCCGGCTCCTTCGCGATGCGCCCGAGCAGGCGCCGGCGCGCGCGCTCGAGCAGCCAGCCGCCGCCGATGAAGACGATGCCGACGCCGATCAGGCCGAAGGCGCGGCCGAGCTTGTCGTAGAGGCTCGAGAAGTAGAAACCGAAGACCGAGAGCGCGAACGCCAGCACGCCGATGTTCACGGCCAGCCGCTGCCGGTCGCGGATGCCCCACAACACGAGCAGCACCGCGCCCGCCGCGTACAGCACCCACATGAGCAGCTCGCCCGAGTCCGGCCGCGGGTTCACCCAGAGCGCCGCGAACCCCCACGCGATCGCAACGGCCAGGAACACCGCCTCGCGCTCGCGCAGCACCCAGGCGACGCCCGCCGGCAGCACGATCGCGAGCGACCAGGCCGCGATGAGGCTGCGCGTGCCGAGCTCCGCACCCGCCGCTTCCGCCACGCCGTGGTCCGACCAGGCCATGGCCGCGGCGGACGGGATCACGGCGATCGCGCCGAGCCAGGTGAGCGCGCGCCGCCAGGGATCCCGCGCCTCGGGCGCGGAGGCCATGAGGTAGGCGCAGGCCAGCAGGAAGATGCCGAGCGTCGCGGGCGTCATGCCGCGCCAGGCCGACATCGGGGGCTGCGCCTCGATCCACTCGCCCCAGAGCCAGGCCGGCGCGAGCACCGCGAGCCAGAGGAGCTGCGGCCACTGCCGCAGCAGCCAGAACGCGAGCGCCGCGCCCGCGGACCAGAGCATCAGCGCGCCCGGCCAATGCTCGGCCATGTGGAAGATCTGCCCGGAAAGATAGATCCCGGCGCCCAGCGCGCCGGTGCCGACCGTGTGCAGCGTCGCCGCGAGCGCGGCGCTCGAGCGCGAGGCCCAGGCCCCGCCCAGGTGGAACACCGCGATCAGCGCGAGCACGAGCGCGAAGCGCCCAGCAGGCGCCAGCCGGTCCCAGTTCGCGGCGACGAACAGCAGCACGCCCGCGACCAGCAGGATCCCGCCGAAGGCGAAAGCGAGGATCGCGAGCCGGCTCCTGCCGCGCTCGCCGCCGTGCTCCTCCTCCCAGGCGCGGATGCGCTCCGCCTGCCCTGCGTCCACGAGACCCGCGGCCATCCAGCGCCCGAGCGCTCCCTGCCAGCCGCCTCTCATGGCGCGAACTTCCGCTCCACGGCCTCGTAGTGGTCGATCACCTGGCGCACGTACTGGCGCTTGGAGAGGTAGTCGCCCGGCCAGAAGCTGCGCTTGAAGCCGTAGATGATGATGGACTTGAGGTCGTGCCGGTCGAGCTCGAGGTGCTTGACGGCGAGCCACAGCTCGTTCGTGACGCTCGTGTTGCTCATGAGGCGGTTGTCGGTGCAGAGCGTGGTCGAGAGCCGCTTCGCGCGCAGCTTGCGGAAGGTGTGGTCATCGAGGAACCGGAGCTTCGGGTTGGTCTGCAGGTTGCTCGTCAGGCAGACCTCGAGCGTGATGCGCCGGTCGGCGATGTAGTTGCCGAGCTTGTCCACGTAGCGCGCGCGATCCTCGATCTCCGGGTCCTGGATCTGGTCCTCCTCGAGCAGATAGGTGCCGTGCCCGATGCGGTCCGCATGCAGGTCGGTGATCGCCTGGAAGATGGACTCCGGGCCGTAGGCCTCGCCTGCGTGCACGGTGCGCTTCAGGAAGTGCCGGTGCGCGTAGTCGAAGGCGTCCTTGTGCGCGCCCGCGGGATAGCCCGCCTCCTCGCCCGCGAGGTCGAAACCGACCACCTGCAGCCCGTGCTGGTCGCGCGCGATGATGGCCGCGCGCGCGAGGTCGATCGAGGCCATCGCAAAGAGGTCCTTCGGGCGCGTGAACGGGTGCGCGTCGAAGAGCGTCGCGTAGTAGCGCGAGAACTCCGGCGTGAACATCCTGAGCGCGCAGCAGATGATGCCGTACTCGAACGGCGGCTCGCGGCCGGCGGCGATCTCGGGGCGGCGGTTGTACGCATCGCGCGCCCGGCGGAGGCCCTTGTCCACGGCGGCGATGACCGCGACCGCGTCGAGGCCCGGGCGCACGTGCAGCTGCGGCGCGAAGCGCACCTCGAGATACCGTACGCCCTCCGCCTGGTTGTCCTCGGCGAGCTCGGCCGCGATGCGCTCGAGCGACTCCGCGTCCTGCATCACCGCGACCGTGTACTTGAAGCCCTTCAGGTAGTCGCCGAGGCTCGTGTAGCGCTCGGTATAGACGGTCTCGCGCAGGCCGCCCTCGGTATAGCTCGGCAGCTGCACGTGATGCGCGCGGGCGAGCTCGATCAGCGTCGGGATGCGCAGCGAGCCGTCGAGATGGACGTGCAGGTCGGTCTTCGGCAGCGCGGCGATGAAGTCCCTGGTGATCTTCGAATCGGGCACGAGGTCTCCGGCGGGCGGTACGGATGCAGAGCATAACGCGGCCACGGGAGCCTCCGGTACACTCTGCGCGTGGGCGGCGCCGACACGCAGCAGTGGACCCGGGTCATCCGCGGGGCGCAGGTCGCCAGCTGCGCGGGCAATGCCGCTTACGGCCTGATTCCACAGGGCGCGGTCGCGATCGCGGGCGCCCGCATCGCCTGGACCGGGCCCGATCGCGAGCTGCCCGCGCACCTGCCGACCGGCGTCGAGGTCACCGACGTGCGCGGCGCGCTCGTCACGCCCGGGCTCATCGACTGCCACACGCACCTGGTCTGGGCGGGCTCCCGGCATCGCGAGTTCGAACAGCGCCTGCAGGGCGCGAGCTACGAGGACATCGCGCGCGCGGGCGGCGGCATCGTCTCGACCGTGGCCGCGACGCGCGCCGCGAGCGAAGACGAGCTGCTGCGGCTCGCATTGCCGAGGGCGCTCCGGCTCGCGGCCGAGGGCGTGACCTGCCTCGAGATCAAGAGCGGTTACGGGCTCGACCGCGAGAGCGAGCTCAAGATGCTGCGCATCGCGCGCAAGATCGGCGAGCGGCTGCCGGTCACCGTGCGCACGACGCTCCTCGCCGCACACGCCGTGCCGCCCGAGTACCAGGGCCGCAGCGATGACTATATAAGATGTGTAACCGAGGACATCCTGCCCGCGGCGGCCGAGGCCGGGCTCGCGGATGCGGTGGACGCGTTCTGCGAGAACATCGGGTTCAGCGCGTCGCAGGTCGAACGCGTCTTCGCGCGCGCGCGCGGACTCGGGCTCGCGGTCAAGCTGCATGCCGAGCAGCTCTCCAACCAGCAGGGCGCCGCGCTCGCGGCCCGGTTCAACGCCTTGTCCGCCGACCACCTCGAGCACGCGGACGAGGACGGCATCCGCGCGATGGCGAAGGCCGGCACGGTCGCGGTGCTCCTGCCCGCCGCGTTCTATTGCCTGCGCGAGACGAAGCTGCCGCCGGTGGACCTGCTGCGCCGGCATCGCGTGCCGATCGCGGTCGCGAGCGACCTCAACCCCGGCAGCGCGCCGGTCGCCTCGCTGCTGCTCAACCTCAACATGGCCTGCACGCTCTTCCGGCTGACGCCCGAGGAGGCGTTGCTCGGCGTCACGCGCCACGCCGCCGCCGCGCTCGGGCTCGCCGACGAGCGCGGGACGCTCGAGGCCGGCAGGCGCGCGGACCTCGTCGTCTGGGATGCCGCGCACCCGGCCGAACTCGCCGCGCAGTACGGCATGGCGCGGCCCACCCTGATCCTCAAGGACGGCTCGTGAAGGAAACGCTGTCCGCGGCGCGCTGGGATGCGCTCGCCACCAGGCTCGGGATCGCGAAGCCGCTGGTCGCATTCCGCTGGCTGGAATCGCGCTACGAGGAGCGCGCGCGCAAGTACCACACGCCGCGGCACATCAACGAGTGCCTCGCAGTCCTCGGGCGCTCCGGCCTGCCCGAGGCCGGAGACCCGCTGCTCGAGTACGCGCTGTGGTTCCACGACGCCGTCTACAACACCTTCTCGCGCAGGAACGAGGAGCGCAGCGCCGACGCGGCCGTGCAGGTGCTCGCGCGCTCCGGCCGGCCCGAGGCCGACTGCGCGCTCGTGCGCTCACTGATCCTCGCCACCCGCCATGGCGAGCAGCCCGCCGACCCGCTGCACCAGCTCATGGTGGACGTGGATCTCGCCATCCTCGGGGCGGACGCGGACCGGTACGCGGAGTTCGAACTGCAGATCCGCGCCGAGTACTGGTGGGTGCCGACCACGATGTACCGCAAGCAGCGCGGCGCGATCCTGAACTCGTTCGTCATGCGCCCGTCCATCTACGCGACCCATGAGTTCCGCGAGCGCTACGAGCGCCAGGCGCGCAACAACCTGGCGTGGGGACTGGAGCAGCTCAGCTTCGGCCGCGCGACGTTCCGCTGGACGGCGCGGTTCTGAGCATGCGCCGCATCGCGTTCCTCACGCTCGCCGAGCAGGGCGATTTCGTCATCGACGACGAACGCGCCGTCGCCCCGCTCGCCGAGCGCGGCATCGCGGTCGAGACGATCCCCTGGAACCGGCCGGGCGTGGACTGGAAGCGCTACGACCTGGTCGTGATCCGCTCCACCTGGGACTACCAGCACCACGGACACGCATTCCTCGAGACGCTGGATGCGATCGAGGCGGTCACGCGCCTGCACAACAGCGCGGCCATCACGCGCTGGAACATGGCCAAGACCTACCTGAAGGACCTGGCCGAACGGGGCGTGCCCACGGTGCCCACGATCTGGCGCGACGGGCTCGCGCGCGGCGGGCTGCTCATGCTGTTCGACGAACTCGGCAGCGAGGAGGCGGTCATCAAGCCCATCATGAGCGGCAATGCCGAGGGCGCCTGGCGGCTCGACCGCGCGCATGCACACGACCTCGCCGGCGTGATCGAGGCGTACTTCCACAAGCGGCCGCTCATGATGCAGGCCTTCGAGCGCGCGATCGTCACCGAAGGCGAGTTCTCCCTGATGTACTTCGACGGCACGTTCAGCCACGCCATTCGCAAGGTGCCGAAAGCGGACGATTTCCGCGTGCAGGAGGAGCACGGCGCGGCAATCATCGCCGTGACGCCCGAGCCCGCATTGCGCGCCACCGCCGACGCCGCGATGGCCGCCGTCGGCGAGCGGCTGCTGTACGGACGCGCGGACCTCGTGCGCCACGGCGACGGCTTCCGGCTCATGGAACTGGAACTCGTCGAGCCCGCGCTCTACCTGCGCATGGACCCTGGCGCGCCCGCGCGATTCGCGGACGCCGTCACCCGCCTACTCGCCTGAGGGGCGGCCTGTGTCCAGAGGGCTGCGCACCCCGCGCCCGCCGCGATTGAGCACGTGCGTGTAGATCATGGTGGTCTTCACGTCCGAGTGGCCGAGCAGTTCCTGAACGGTGCGGATGTCGTAGCCGTCCTCCAGCAGGTGCGTGGCGAAGCAGTGGCGGAAGGTGTGGCAGCTCGCGGGCTTGTCGATGCCCGCCTTGTGCAGCGCCTCCCGCACCGCGCGCTGCACCGACTGCGGCAAGCGGTGATGACGCGCCGACTCGCCGGAATACGGATCGCGGCAGAAGAAGCGTGCCGGGAACACCCATTGCCAGGCCCAGGCTGTGGCCGCCTGCGGGTACTTGCGCCGCAACGCGAATGGCAGCGCGACGCCGGGCTTCCCAGCCTTGCGGTCCGCCTCGAAGAGAACGCGCGCACGCTCGAGATGGTCGCGCAGGTGCGGCACCAACTTCGCAGGCAGCACCGTCACCCGGTCCTTGTTGCCCTTGGCGTCGCGGATCACGATCTCCTGGCGGGAAAGTTCGAGGTCTTTCACGCGAAGCTGGAGGCATTCGGTCACCCGCATGCCCGAGCCATAGAGCAACGAGGCGATCAGCCACTCGGTCCCGGTGAGGCTGGCCAGAACACGCCGAACCTCCTCCCGCGTCAGAACCACCGGCAGGTGGACCGGCCGCTTCGCGCGCGTGACGTCCGCCAGCCAGGGCAGGTCCAGTTCCAACACGGCCCCATACAGGAACAGGATCGCCGCCAGCGCCTGGTTCTGAGTCGAAGCCGCGACTTTCCGGTCGACCGCCAGGGAGGTCAGAAACGCCTCCACCTCGGGAGCTCCCAATTCCCGTGGGTGGCGCAGCTTGTGAAAATGGATAAAACGGCGTATCCAATACAGGTACGCCTTCTCGGTCCGGTAGCTCAGGTGCCGGGTGCGCATGCAGGCTCGGGCCTGGTCGAGCAAGCGCGGCGGCTGGGCCATCCGTGGCTCCCAATGGGAATTGGCTAGATCAACTCATGCCCGAGGCTACTCAAAGACTTGCTTCCCCGCCGGCTGACTATCTGGCCGAAATGACGCATTTCTGCCAGTCATTGATGCCCTCTAATTGTAGTTAGACCACCCGAGAAATGCTGACTCGCACCATTCTGCTCCTGATCGCGATTCAGGTCGCCGCCATCGGCGGCGCTGAGGACCCAGAGCAGGACATCAGCGTTACTGGTACTTACACAAACCTCGAATACCACGAGCGCTCCGGAGACCTCGGCGGCATAGAGGCAACGATCGTCTACTCGTT
>DATBLN010000011.1:0-10389 GCA_036555345.1 Steroidobacteraceae bacterium | reverse complement strand
CGCGTGGGTGAGGGCAAGTCCATCGCCGCGTTCGCGCTGTCGGAGCCGGGCGCGGGCTCCGACGTCGCCGCGATGGAGACGACGGCGAGGCGCGACCACAACAACTACGTGCTGAATGGCTCGAAGACCTGGATCAGCAATGGCGGCATCGCGGACTTCTACTGCGTGTTCGCGCGCACGGCGCCGGGCGTGCGCCGGCCCGACGGCGCGGTGTCGGCGGAGGGCATCAGCGCCTTCCTGGTCAAGCCGGGCGACGCGGGCTTCACGGTCGCCGAGCGCATCGACGCCATGGCGCCGCATCCGCTCGCGCGGCTGACCTTCGAGGACTGCCGCATCCCCGCCGCACGGCTGATCGGGGAGGAGGGCGAGGGCTTCCGCATTGCGATGCGCACGCTCGACATCTTCCGCACCTCGGTCGCCGCCGCGGCCTGCGGCTTCGCCCGGCGCGCGCTCGACGAGGCGCTGGCCCATGCGCGTTCGCGCAGCCTGTTCGGCCGGATGCTGGCGGACTTCCAGCTCACGCAGTCGGCGCTTGCGGAGATGGCGACCTCGCTGGAGGCGGCCGAGCTCCTGACCTGCCGCGCCGCCTGGCTGCGGGACCGCGGGAGGCCCTTCACGGCCGCCGCCGCGATGGCGAAGCTGACGGCGACCGAGACCGCGCAGACGGTCATCGACCGCGCGCTGCAGATGTTCGGCGGCCGCGGCGTGGTGCACGGCGAGGTCATCGAGCGGCTGTACCGCGAGATCCGGGCGCTGCGCATCTACGAGGGCGCGAGCGAAGTGCAGAAGCTCATCATCGGCCGGGAGCTCGTGAAGTGAGCGTGAAGATCCTGCAGCCGCCCGGCTGGGCGCCCCCGCGCGGCTACGCGAATGGCGTCGCGGCCGCAGGACGGCAGGTGTACGTCGGCGGGCAGATCGGCTGGGACGCGAACCAGCGGATCGTCAGCGACGACTTCACCGCGCAGGCGCGCCAGGCCCTCGCCAACATCGTGGCGGTGCTCACCGCGGCCGGCGCGAAGCCGGAGCACCTCGTGCGGCTCACCTGGTACGTGACGAGCCGCGACGAGTACAACGCCGCGCTGGCCGGGATCGGCGCCGCGTATCGCGAGCTGATCGGCCGGCACTATCCCGCGATGTCGCTCGTGGTCGTCGCGGGCCTGCTCGAGCCGCGCGCGAAGGTCGAGATCGAAGCCACCGCCGTCATTTGACGGTGCCGGGTCGTGGATTCGTAGATCCGGCGTGACTCATGCCAAATCTACGAATCTACGACCCGGCACCGTATTGCTTGCGCAGTTCGCGCTTGAGCAGCTTGCCGTTCGGGTTGCGCGGCAGGTCGGCGACGAACTCGACGCGCGACAGGCGCTGCTGCCTGCCGAGGCGCGCGTTCGCCCATTCGCGCAGCGCCTCCGCCGCGAGCGCCTCGTTCCCGGCGCGGCGCACGACGAGGCCGAGGGGCGTCTCGCCCCACTTCTCATGCGGGATCCCGATCACCGCGCAATCGAACACGGCCTCGTGCGTCTTGAGCACCGCCTCGATGTCGGCCGGGTAGATGTTCTGCCCGCCGGACAGGATCATGTCCTTCTTGCGATCGACGAGGTACAGGTAGCCGTCCGCGTCGAGGCGGCCGATGTCGCCGGTGCGCAGCCACGGCCGGCCCGCGGCGTCGCGCCAGATCGCCTCCGCGGTCGCATCGGGACGCCCGTGGTAGCCGCTCATGACGAAGCGCGACCAGCCGACGATCTCGCCGGCCTCGCCCGCCGGCAGCTCGCGCCCGTCATCGTCGATGATCTTCAGGTCAGTGCCCGGCACCGGCTTGCCGACCGATTCCGCGTGCGCCTCGAGATCCTCCGGGTCGAGCGTCGTGATGATGCCCTCGGTCAGCCCGTAGAGCTCGATCAGCTCGCAGCCGAACTCGCGGGCAACGCGCTGCTTCATGGCGGGCAGCATCGGCGAGCCGACCGTGCAGGCGGCCCGCATCGAGGCGAGCCCGCCGCGCGGAAACTCCGCGTGCTCGAGCACCAGCTGGAACTGCAGCGGGACCATCGCCACGTGCGTGCAGCGATGCCGCTCCACGAGCCGCAGGAATTCCGCGGCGTCGAAGTGCTCCATGACGACGATGGAGCCGCCGGCCAGGAAGGCGCAGAGCATCGCGAGCCAGCTGATGTTCGAGAACAGGCCGACCGGGCAGATGGCCACCGCCCCCGAGTGATAGCGCAGCGCCACGCCGCAGTCGTAGGCCCATTCGATGCGCCGCCGGTGCGAGTGCACGATGCCCTTCGGCAGGGCGGTCGTGCCCGAGCTGTAGATGATGTTGCAGGGATCGTCCGGCCGCGGCTCGACCGGGCAGCGTTCCCCGCTCGCCGCGTCTCGCCAGGTGGCGTAATCGGCCCAGCCGGCGCCGCCGTCCACGCAGATCCAGCCATCGCGCACGACTCCGGGCAGCCGCAGGCGCATGGGCTCGAGACGAGCGCGCTGGGCGGGCGTCGCGACCACTGCGCGCACGGCCGCGTCCGACAGCATGCCGAAGGCGGCCTCGTCCGAGACCGAGAGATTGAGCGGCACGACGCAGGCGCCCGCCTTCATCGCGCCGAAGATCGCCTCGACCATCGCGATGCCGTTGTTCATGACGATGCCGACGGCGTCGCCGGGCCTGAGGCCGAGCGCCACGAACGCGTTCGCGACGCGCTCGGTGGCCGCGTCGAATGCCCGCCAGTCGAGCACCGTGTCGCCGCAGCGCACGGCGGACTCGCCCACGCGCCAGCGGCCGTTCAGCCGCAGCACGTCGGCCATGAGCGGCGCGGGCGCCGCGATCGGCTCCGGTCGGGTCATGGCGCCGGCCGGCGGCGGCCGGTGGCGCCCGAGATCAGGATGTTGCACGAATGCACCTTGCCCCCTCGCCCGGTTGAAGGTAACGGCCGGCGCGGCAGCGGGCCTCATACGTTAGTACTATTCACGCCCTGCCGGCCGATGAACCACAGTCGGCCCGTACCCGGCACGGTGGGTGGAATCATGATGAACGCGCGGCTGGTGGCGGCGGTCCTGGCGATGTTCGGTGCGGTCGCGCAGGCGGGCGTGCCCGCGGAGATCGTGGGCGAGCCGATCCGGCGCGTGTTTGACGGCGCGAGCGACGACCTGCTGAGCGCGGGGCTCGGTCCCGAGGGGCTGCGGGGCCCGGCGCCGGGATTCGCCGATGAGCTCGCGCCGACGCCACTCGAGCTGCGCCGCCGCGCCATCTGGACCAACTACCGCGGCCTCACCGACCAGACCGACGCGGGCGGCTTCGGCCGGCTCTCCGGGCCGCGGCCCGGCGAGCGCATCGCCGGCGTCGAATACCTCGCCGCCATCCGCACGCTGGACGGCGCCGGCATCACCACCGTGATGCTGCAGATCCCCGCCGCATTCGACCGCGGGCGGCCCTGTCTCGTCGTCGCCGCCTCGTCCGGGTCACGCGGCATCTACGGCGCGCTGCCGACCGCGGGCGAATGGGGCCTGCGCCACGGCTGCGCGGTGGCGCACACCGACAAGGGCACGGGCACCGGATTCTGGGACCTCGACAGCGGCACCGGATACCGCATCGATCTGGCCGCGACCACTGACGCCGCCGACCCGCTGCTGCTGTTCCGCCCGCAGCCGGGCCCGGCGCTCGAGGAATGGCGGCACGCGCATCCGCACCGGGTCGCGGTCAAGCACGTGCATTCACGCGCGAACGTCGAGCGCGACTGGGGGCTGTACGTGCTCCAGGCGGCAAAGGCCGGCATCGAACTGCTGAACCGCGAGTTTGCGGCCGGCGGCGCGCAGCGCTTCTCGAGCGGCAACCTGCCCGTCATCGCCTCCGGCGTCTCGAACGGCGGCAACGCGGTGCTGCGCGCGGTCGAGCTGGACGAGGAAGGGCTGCTGGACGGAGCGGTGGTCTCCGAGCCGAGCGCGCAGCCCGGCATCGTGCCGGGCCTTCGCATCGCGATGGGCCGCCGGCCGATCGTCGCTGACCCGGGGCTGCCGCTTTTCGATTTCGCGCTGCTGCACGAGCTGTGGCAGCCGGCAGCGATCCTGGCGCCGGAGGCGCCGGCGCCGTTCACCGCCATTCCGGACGTTCAGCGTCCGCTGTGGATTGCACGCGCTGCGGCGCTGGCGGCGGCCGGGGATCTCGCCGGCGAGACCCCCGAAGCGCAGGGCCGCGATGCCCGCCGACGGCTGGAGCAGGCGGGGATCCTGCGCGAGGCCCTGGACGGCGGCGTGCCGAACGTCGTGTTCGGCCTGTGGCCCGCGATCACGCAGGGTTACACGAGCGCGCTCGCGCGTCTTGGCGTCGAGGAGCCACCCTGTGGCCTGTCCTATGCCGCGACCGATGCGAAGTTCGCGGCGCGCGCGCTCACGGCAGCGGAACTCGCCCGGATCGCCGCCGATTCCGCGGGCATCCCGCCGGTCGCGGGCATCCAGATCGTGGATGAGGCCGGGCGGTTCGCATCGCTCGGGAGCCTCGAACGGCTGCGCTGCGTGCGCGAGCTGCGCGACGACCGCGACGCCTCCGGCGCCCCGCTTGCCGCCGCCCGCGCGGAGATCTCCGCCCGGCTCGCGGCGGGCCTCGCGGAGATCCGCATGAGCGCGCGGCTGCGCGGGCGGCCCGTGATCGTGCTGCACGGGCGCCGCGATGCCCTGGTGCCGGTGAATCACACGTCGCGGGCCTACCTCGGTCGGCACCGGATTCTGCGCGAGGACACGCTGCGCTACTACGAGGTCGAGCACGGCCACCACTTCGACGCCTTCAACGCCCTGCCCGGCTGGGGCGAGCGCTTCGTGCCGCTGCAGCCGCAGCTGCAGGCCGCGATGGACCTCATGCATGCGCACCTGACGGCGGGGGCCAGGCTTCCGCCGTCGCAGGTCGTGCGCTCGCATCCGCGCACGGTCGTGGATGGCGCGCCGGAGCCGCTGACGGCCGGTCACCTGGGCGCGATCCGCGCGAAGCCCGGGCGCGATGCGATCCGCTTCCGCCGCGGGACGCTGCTCGTGCCGGAGTAGCGGCGGCTAGGCCCGCCAGGCGTCGCTCGAGTACTCCATGTAGGCCGCAGTCGCGGCGGCCACCTCGGCGCCGAAGTAGCGCGCAACGACGTGCAGCGCCATGTCGATCCCGGAGGTCAACCCGCCGGCGGTGGCGATGCGCCCGCTGTCCACGAAGCGCAGGCCGCGGCGCAGCTCGATGTCCGGGAACTCCTTCGCGAAGCTGTCCCAGAACTCGTGGTGCGTGGTCGCCGGGATGCCCTTGAGCAACCCCGCGCGCGCGAGCTGGAAGGCGCCGGTGCAGACCGACATCGTGACGTCGGTGCCGGCACTGGCCGCGCCCAGCCAGGCGCGGGATTCCTCCGTCGACCGGTGCGCCGGGACGACGATGACGTTCGGCTGCGGCGCGTCGTCGATGCTGTAGTTGGGCTTCACCAGCAGTCCGCCCGTCATCTGCAGCAGGTCGCTGGTCGGGGCGACCGTGTACAGCTCGCAGCCGAAATTGTCCGAGACGACGTCCTGGAACACCTCCCACGGCCCCGCCGTATCGATCACGTTGGCGTGCTCGCCGATCATGAAGGCGACACGAACGCGTTCGCGCCGCGGCAGCGGGGCGAGCTCGCCGCCGGCCGCGCGCGCGAACGGGAACACCGCCAGCGAGGCGGCAAGGGATGTGCCGAGAAACTCTCTGCGTCGCATGGGCCTGGCCTCCGATGCCCGCGACAGGCGGGCCGTCTGTCGGTTGGACGCCTCATGCTGCGCCCGGGTCGCACGGCAGAACGGACAACCAGGCGTCATTTCCTGCCATACTCTTCCCGGGACCTCCCGGTCCCGCTTAAGGTCGCCGCGCTCATGGCCGCCGGATCACGACAGAAGAATCGCGGACCGCATCGCGTCGCGATGCTCGGCTTTCCGCAGGCGCAGGTCCTCGACGTGGTCGGGCCGCTCGAGGTGTTCTCGCGCACGGCCCGCTGGCTCTCCGAGCATCGCGCGGCACGCGGGCCGGCCTACGCGGTCGAGTTCGTCGCCGCGAGGGCCGGACCGCTCACCCTGTCGAACGGACTGCAGCTGATCGCCTCGCGCCGCTACGCGGACGTGGACGGCGTGGACACGCTGCTGGTCGCGGGCGGCATCGGCTGGGAGGAGGCGATCCGGGACCGGCGGATGATGGAATGGCTGGCCGCGCAAGCCGGCCGCGTGCAGCGGCTGGGCTCGATCTGCAACGGCGCGATGCTGCTGGCGGCCGCCGGCCTGCTCGACGGGCGCCAGGCGACCACGCACTGGGCGTACCTCGACCGCCTCGCGGCGCTCGCGCCGAAGGCGCGCCTCGATCGCGACGCGCTCTACGTGCGTTCGGGCAACATCTATACGTCGGCCGGCGTCACGGCCGGCATGGATCTCGCGCTCGCGCTGGTCGAGGAGGACCACGGCAAGGCCGTGGCGCTCGCGGTCGCGCAGGAGCTCGTGCTCTTCCTCAAGCGGCCGGGAGGGCAGTCGCAGTTCAGCCGTCACCTCGAGGCGCAGCGGCGCGACGACCTGTTTGGCGAGCTGGAGCTGTGGATGCTAGAGAACCCGGGCGCGGACTTCTCGGTCGCCAGGCTCGCGCGGCGCATGAACATGAGCCCGCGTCACTTCGCGCGTCTGTTCACGCAGCGCCTGGGCGCGAGCCCGGCTGCCCATGCGCGCCGCCTGCGCGTCGAGCAGGCTCGCCGCCGGATCGAGGAGGGCGCGACGACGCTCAAGCGGGTCGCGCGCGAGTGCGGCTTCGCCGACGAGCAGTCACTGCGTCGCGGCTTCCGGGCCGTCGTCGGCATCACGCCGGCGGAGTATCGCCAGCGGTTCTAGGCCGGCATCATTCTCTCCGCGGCCGGCCAGAGATCTCGCTCGCGAACTCCGCCGGAACTGACGAGTTCGCTCGCGAATCTCTGGCGGGCCCCTTCCCCGTTTGCGCGTGCGGGAGCGGCGTCAGCGGTTCAACGGCTGCCGAGCGCGCGGAGCATGCGGTGCACGGCCTTGAGCTGCAGGCCGTCTCGCGCCGCGTAGTTCGCGCCGGAGTATCCCCACCAGTCCCAGCAGCCCTGCGGGTTGAAGGGCCAGACGAGGCTCTTCGCGGCCTGCGGGTAGAGCACGACGATCCGGTTCGCGTCCGCCCAGCGGTTGTAGCCGGCATCGCGCGCGAAAACCTGGCCGACGAAGCCGTGGCCCTGGCGGCAGCCGTGGAAAGCCACGTGCAACCGGCAGGGCCTGCCGGCCGCGCAGTCCTTCGGCACGAATACGAAGCCCTCGTCTTCCATGGAGACCAGCATCCCGCCGGTCGCGTAGCGCGTCTGGTCGAATGTGCGCAGTTCGCCGCTCACCGGACCCGCGGGCTCGCGCAGGCCGTCATAGAGATAGCGCAGCATCTCGCCCGCCGCGTCGTAGCCGCAGTCGTTGATCCAGGGCGTCTGCGCGATCCCGCAGGGGCCGCCGCGCCCGTCCGCGGGGAAGCCGTGCGCCGCCGGCACCTGCGTCTCGTAATGGATGCGCTCCGGCGGCAGGAACGCGCGATAGAAGCGCACGAGTGAATCGGTGACGGCGGCGCCCACGGTGGCGTCCTTCGCGCCGTGGAAGACCCAGACGCGGTCCGGCGCGAGCCAGGACGGATCATCCACGAACCGGCCGCTGGCGCTCGCGCGCAGCGCCGCGACCAGCGGTCCCACGTCGGGTCCCGCCGGCTCCCCTTTCACGCACTCGTCGAGCGCGCGCGTCAGCAGTCCCTGCGCGCAGAACCAGGGGCCGGCCGCGATGATCGCGGCGCCGATGACGTCCTTCGAATAGGCGACCTGGTACTGCGTCGCCATGTAGCCGCCGGACGAGGCACCGGAGACCGTCAGGCTGCCCGGCAGGATGTTGAGGCGCGGCAGCTCGCGCGCGGCGCCCGACGCCGGGAGCGCGAGCAGCAGCAGGAACGCGCAGGCGGCGCGACGCATGCCCGCATTGGGGCGAATCGCGGCGATGCCGTCAAGCATCGCCGCGCGCTTTCAGAAGCGGCCGGTGACGACCAGGCTCCAGGTGCGCGGAGCGCCGTAATAGACGGTGCGGATATTGCCGACCGACGAGAACTCCTGGCCGTCCGTCCGGTAGACCTCGTCGCCGAGGTTGCGGCCGTAGACGCCGGCGCTCACGCGTCCGCTCGGCGCCGTCCACAGCAGACTCGCGTCGTACACCCAGTAGTCGTCCTGAAACAGGCCCTCGATCTCGGTCGCGGAGTTGGTCAGCGTGTTGTCGACCGCGAGCGCCATGCGCGAGCGGAATCGCGCCGAGCCGGCCAGGCGCAGCGTCCCCGAGCCGCCCAGGCTGAAGTCGTGCGAGGCGCCGAGCCGGCCCGTCCACTCCGGCGAGAAGGCCGGCTCCTGGAACGCGCGGCTGCCGCCGAAGTTCGTGAAGCGCGCATCGTCGAAGTCCTTGTAATCCGCATCCAGATACCCGACCTGCGCCTCGAGCAGCGTAGCGGCCGCCGGCTTGAAGCTGAGCTCGATCTCGGCGCCGGACGACTCCAGCTTGCCGGCGTTCAGCACGGTCAGCTCGGGGCTCGGCAGGCCGGTGCCCGGGTCGATCGCGAGGCCGGAGACGCGCGCCTGGAAGTCCTCGTAGTCGTTGAAGAAGACAGCGGCGTTCAGGCGCAGCGTGCCGCCGAGCCAGTCCGACTTGGCGCCGAGCTCGTAGGACGTGAGCTCCTCCGGGTCGTACGGCGCCTGCTCGCCCGGATTGTTGGCGCGGCCGTTGAAGCCGCCAGACTTGAAGCCGCGCGCGGCGCGGGCGTAGAGGAGCACGTCCTCGTTCGCCTGGAAGTCGATCGACAACATCGGCGAGGTGTCGGTCCAGGAGTCGTCGATCATGAACGCGAATGCCGGGTCGAGCGTCAGGCCCGGGAACGTGGAGAAGGTGGACGTCGTGCGCTCGTATTCCTTCTTCTCGTCGGTGTAGCGCAGGCCGGCCGTCACGTTCACGCGATCGGTCACCGCAAACGAGGCGTTCGCGTAAGCCGCCCAGCTGGTCAGCTCCAGGTCGTCGTCGATCGTGCGCAGGAAGGTGAAGCCGCCGGGACCCGTCAGCAGGTCGTCGGCGAAGGCTTCCTGATGCGAATCGATGTTCTCCTTGAGGTAGTAGAGGCCGCCGACGACGGTCAGGCGCTCGCGGGTCCAGGTGCCCTGGAATTCCTGGCTGAGCTGGTCCTGCGCGACATCCACGAGCACGTCGCCGGTCTCGATCTGCGTCGCGTCGATGTCCACGTAATCGGTGTTCTCCAGTTCGCGGTAGGCCGTGATCGAGCGGAACTGGAACGCCTCGGACGCCGACCAGACGACGTCGAGAGAAGTGCCGCGATGGGTCAGCTCCGTGGAGTTCGGCAGCCCGGGTGTCGGCGTGGCGGTGAAGTCGAATTCCGGGACATCCGGCGGGAGCACGATGATCGGCACGCCGAACAGGGTGGTCAGCGTGTTGATCGGCTGGCCGAGGACGAGCGCGTTGTCCTCGCGCGTGTAGTCGAACGCCCAGTCAACCGTGACGGAGTCGTCCGGGTTCCAGGCGAGCGCCAGTCTCCCCGCCCGGACGTCGCGATCGTTGTAGTCCTCGCCCGTGACCGGGTTCTTGACATAGCCGTCGCGCTGCGCGCTGTAGAGCGCGATGCCGGCGGCGAACGCGTCCGTCAGCGGCCCGGAGACCGAGAGCCGGCCCTCGAGCTGGTCATAGTCGCCGACGGTCGCCTGGACCATCCGGTACGGCTCCTGGCCCGGGCGCCGCGTGAATACTCGCATCGCGCCGCCGATTGTGTTCTTGCCGTACAGCGTGCCCTGCGGGCCCCGCAGCACCTCGATGCGCTCGACGTCGAACAGGTCGAGTTGCGTGCCGCGGATGCGCGAGTAGTACACGTCGTCGACGTAGAAGCCGATGGCGGGATCGAAAGTCTGCAGCGCGTCCGGCTGCCCGACGCCGCGGATGAAGATGTTGGTCGCGTTGGACGAGCCGCGGCCCTGCACGATGTTGAGATTGGGGACCGCGCCCTGCAGCGACGTGCTGTCAGTGGCGCCGATGCGCTCCAGGGTCTCCACGGAGAACGCGGACACCGCGCCGGGGACGTCCTGCAGGCGCTCCTCGCGCTTGCGGGCGGTTACCAGCACCTCGCCGAGCGCCGCTGGCTCGTCCTGCGCCATGGCCGGGAGCGGTAGGGCGGCCGCGATGGCGGCGGCCAGCAGGACGTTGCGGGTCGCGGAGTGCCTGGTGTTCATCGGGTTCCCCATGTGTTGCCTGTGCGCGCGGAGGCCGGCGTCAGGGCGGCCAGCTTCGCGGGCCAAAGTACTCCCGGGGGCCCGGCCCGGCACTTGTACGTTAGTAGCATTCCCGGGCAGGGCCGCG
>DATBLN010000133.1:0-7000 GCA_036555345.1 Steroidobacteraceae bacterium | reverse complement strand
TCCTCGTCCTCGGTGAGCGTCACGAGCCCCGCCTTTTCGAGCGAGTCGATCACCGTCGCGAGCGCCGAGCCCGGGATCTCGAGGTGCTCGGCGAGCGCGCGCTGCCGCCAGGGCGCGTGGCCGCTCACGAAGCGCCGCGCGACCAGCAGCATCACCGTCAGCGCGAGCCGCTCGCGCAGGCAGCTCGTGAGCCGCACCGGGGCCTGGCCGGCGCGCAGGTAGCGCGGATTCTGCACGTAGAACGAGAGCTGCGCGCCGATCAGCAGGATCAGCCAGCTCAGGTAGATCCAGACGAGCGCGGCCAGGAAGATCGCGAATCCCGCGTAGATCGCCACCATCTGCGTCGAGAGCTCGACGATCTTCGCGAACACGGCGCCGCTCGCGGCCCACAGGACGCCCGCCGTCAGGCCGCCCGCGAGCGCGGGGCCGAGCCGCACGCGCGTGTTCGGCACGAACACGTACAGGAACGTGAACACGCCGGTGACGAACAGGTAGGGGCCGAGCGCCCGCAGGGTCGGGTGCACCGGGATCGCGCCGAACAGTCCGAACACGATGACGAGGAACACCGGCCCGATGACCATGAGGCTCAGGTATTCGCTGATGCGGCGCATCAGCGAGCGCGGGCGCTCCACGTGCCAGGCGAAGTTGAACGCGGCCTCGAGCTTCTGGATGGTGGTCACGACCGTGTAGAGCAGGAAGGCGAGGCCGACGGAGCCCAGCACGCCGCCCCGCACGCGCTCGACGAAATCCATGATCTGCCCGGTGATCTCGCCCGCCCGCTCGCCGACGGGCCGCAGCACCTCGTAGACCAGCGGCTCGAGGTCGCGGTGCACGCCGAGGCCCTTCAGCACCGCGAAGGCGAAGGCGATGAGCGGCACCAGCGAGAGCAGCGTCGTGTAGACGAGGCCCATCGCGCGCAGGTTGAGCTCGCCGGTCAGCAGGTCGCGCAGGAGCGCGTAGGGGTAGCGCAGCAGGTCGAGCAGCCAGTTGGCGGGCTTCACCGGCAGGTCGTGCCGGTCGAACAGCAGCTGCTCGACGCGCCGGCGCAGGTCGAGGCGCACGCTCATGGCGGAAGCCCCGCGGCCGTCAGGCGCCGCTCGGCCTCGCGGTACTTCTCGGCGGTCTTCGCGATGACCTCGGGCGGCAGCCGGGGCCCCGGCGCGCGCTTGTCCCAGTCGAGCGTCTCGAGGTAGTCGCGCACGTACTGCTTGTCGAACGACGGCGGGCTCGTCCCTTCGCGCCAGGCGTCGGCGGGCCAGAAGCGCGAGGAATCGGGCGTCAGCGCCTCGTCCATCAGCACGACCTCGCCTGCGGCGTCGATTCCAAACTCGAACTTGGTGTCGGCGATGATGATGCCGCGTGTCCCGGCGTATTCCGCCGCGTGCGCGTAGAGCGCGAGCGCGAGCGAGCGCACGCGGTCGGCGACCGCCGGGCCGATCAGCTCGCGCATCCGCGCGAAGGGGATATTCTCGTCGTGCTCGCCGGCTGCGGCCTTGGTCGCGGGCGTGAAGACCGGCTCCGGCAGGCGCGCGGCGAGCGCGAGGCCCGCGGGCAGCGCGATGCCGCAGACCGCGCCGGTCTGCCGGTAGTCCTTCCAGCCCGAGCCGATCAGGTAGCCGCGCACGACGGCCTCGACCGGCAGCGGCCTGAGCCTCCAGGCGACGACCGCGCGCCCGTCCAGCATCGCGCGCTCCGCGGGATCGGCGACGTACGTCGACACCGGCTCGCCGGTCAGGTGATTGCGCACGATGTGGCGCGTGCGCGCGAACCAGAAATTGGAGATTGCCGTGAGCATGCGGCCCTTGTCCGGGATCGGGTCCGGCAGCACGACGTCGAAAGCCGAGAGCCGGTCGGTCGCGACGATCAGCAGGCGGTCGTCGCCGATCGCGTAGTTGTCGCGGACCTTGCCGCGGTGGACGAGCGGCAGGTCCTTCAGCTGCGATTCGAAGAGCGCGGCGGAACTCATGCGATGCGGGCACTTGCTAACATGGCGCCCGCACGCGGTCAAGGAAGGAACGATGAGCTGGATCGGCAAGATCATCGGCGCGATCGCGGGCTACCTGCTGACGCGCCGGCCCGTGGGCGTGCTGCTCGGGCTGATCCTCGGCCACCTGTTCGACCAGTACTCGGCGCGGCGGGGCGGGGGTACGCGCGCCGATCCCGCGACGGTGCGCGCCGCGTTCTTCCGCACCGCCTTCGGCGTCATGGGCCATGTCGCGAAGGCCGACGGGCGGGTGTCGGAGCAGGACATCGCCGCGGCGCGGCGCATCTTCCGCCAGTTCAGCCTGCAGGAGGCCGACACGCGCGCCGCCATGGAGTTCTACACGCAGGGCAAGGGCGCCGGCTACGACCTCGACGGCGCGCTCCGGGAGCTCACGGAGGCCTGCCGCGGCCGCGAGGAAGTGCTGCGCATGTTCCTGGAGATCCAGATGCGCGCGGCGATCCTCGGCGACGGACTGCAGGGGGCCGCCCGCGCCGCGCTCCTGCGCGTGGCGGGCGTGCTCGGCATCGGCGCGCTCGAGTTCGCGCACCTCGAGATCCTCGCGCGGCTGCAGTCCCAGGCCGCGGGCTTCCGGCCGGGCGGGGCGGGTGGTCCGCGCGCGCAGGCGCCGGGCCGCGATGCGCTGGCCGACGCGTACGAGGTACTGGAAGTGCCCGCGAACGCGAGCGATGCCGAGGTCAAGCGCAGCTACCGGCGGCTGATGAGCAGGAATCATCCGGACAAGCTGGTGGCGCGCGGCCTGCCCGAGTCCATGCTCGAGGTCGCCAAGCAGAAGACCCAGGCCATCCAGGCCGCCTACGAGCGCGTCCGCGAGGCGCGCGGCATGCGCTAGAGTAGGCGCCCATCATGCAGCCCGCCGTCCTCGCTCCCTCGATCCTGTCCGCCGATTTCGCCCGCCTCGGCGAGGAGGTGGACGCCGTGCTCGCGGCCGGGGCCGATTGGGTCCATTTCGACGTGATGGACAACCACTACGTGCCGAACCTGACGATCGGCCCGCTGGTGTGCAGTGCGCTGCGCAAGCACGGGGTGAAGGCGCCCATCGACGTGCACCTGATGGTGGACCCGGTGGACCGGCTCGTCGGGGACTTCGCGGAGGCCGGCGCGACCTGGATCAGCTTCCACCCCGAGGCCAGCCGCCACGTGGACCGCACGATCCAGCTGATCCGCGGCGCCGGATGCAAGCCCGGCATCGTGCTGAACCCCGCGACGCCGCTCTCCTGGCTCGACCACACGCTGGACTCCATCGACCTGCTGCTGCTGATGTCGGTGAATCCGGGCTTCGGTGGCCAGCAGTTCATCCCGTCCGTGCTCGGCAAGCTCGCCGAGGCACGCCGGCGCATCGATGCCGGCGACCGCGCCGTGCGGCTCGAGATCGACGGCGGGGTGAAGCAGGACAACATCGGGGCGATCGCGCGGGCGGGTGCCGACACCTTCGTGGCGGGCAGCGCGATCTTCGGGTCGAAGGACTATGCCGCGACCATCCGCGCGATGCGCGCGGCGATGAAATAAGGGGACGGAAATAAAGGGGACGCGTCCCTTTAGAAAGGGGACCGACACCCGTTCCCCACTGTGGAAATCGGTCTGCCCCTTTTTAAAGGGACGCGTCCCCTTTATTTCACGGCTGCGACGGCGGCCTTGGCGATCTCCGGCACGGGGCGCGTCTTGACCTTCGGCCGCGCGCCGAACACGACGATGGTTTTGCCGCGCGCGGTCAGCAGCCCCTGTTCCTCGAGGACCTTCAGCACGCGGCCGGCCATCTCGCGCGAGCAGCCGACCAGGCGGGACAGCTCCTGCCGGCTCACCTTGATCTGCATGCCCTGCGGATGCGTCATGGCATCCGGCTCGCCGCACAGGTCCATGATGGCGTGCGCGATGCGCCCGGTGACGTCCACGAAGGCGAGGTCGCCGAGCTTCTTGTTGGTGCGGTCGAGGCGCGTCGCGAGCTGGGTCGCGAGCTCGAACACGAGGCCCGGGCTCTCCGAGGCCACCTGGCGGAAGCGCGGGTAGGTCATCTCGGCGAGCTCGCACTGCGTGCGCGTGCGCACCCAGGCGCTGCGCTGGCCGGTGTCGGAGAACAACCCCATCTCGCCGAAGAACTGGCCCTTGTTCAGGTAGGCGAGGACCATCTCGTTGCCTTCCTCGTCCTCGATCATCACCTCGACCGAGCCGCGGATGATGTAGTAGAGGACGTCCGGGAGGTCGCCGGCGTGGATCAGCGCCGTCTTGGACGGCACCGTGCGCACGCGGCAGTAACTCAGGAAGCGGTTGATCGCCGGGATGTCGGTGAGCTGCTTGACGGGTTCTTCCATGGTGCTCCCCTGGGGGCGGCTGCCGTCCGGATGCGTTGTAGCGGCAGTTCAGCCCGAAGTTGTATTACAGCCCCGCGCGGGCCGCAAGACATAATCGGATCCGGTTCATAGCCAGTAGGCCGTGCCGGTCATAATCCGGGCCGTGAGGCGCATCGCCTGCGGCAGCGGTTCCGGCAGCGGCGCGCCGCCCCCCGCGAGCGCGGCACGGCCATGGGCGACCTCGTCGGCCTTCATCTGCTCGATGATCGCGCGGCTGCGGTGGTCGTCCGGCGGCAGCTTCTCGAGATGCGATTCGAGGTGCCCCTCGACCTGGCGTTCGGTCTCGGCCATGAAGCCGAGGCTCATGCGGTCGCCCGCGAGTCCGGCGAGCGCGCCGATCGCGACCGAGCCGGCGTACCAGAGGGGACCGAGCAGGCTCGGGCGCGAGCCGAGTTCGTCCAGCCGGTCGCGGCACCACGCGAGGTGGTCCCCTTCCTCGGCGGCGGCTTTCATCAGGGCGGCGCGGGTCTCCGGCGCGCGAGCGGTGAGCGCCTGCCCGTGGTAGAGGCCCTGGGCCGCGATCTCGCCGGCGTGATTGACCCGCATCAACCCCGCCACGTGGCGCCGCACGTCCTCGTCGGCGGGCGCGGGGGCCGGTTTTCCCGGCGTCGGGCGCAGGCTCGGGGGGCGGGCGAAAGCGGCCCGCAGGCCGCTGTCGGCGAGTTCCAGCAGCCGGTCGAGCGGCGAGGGGGCGGTACGATCCATCCGACGCATATTATATAGCCCCGCCTGCCCGGGTTCCCCAATGGCGACAATGACTTGCAGGACGCGCCGGGCGGCTTTGCAATGCCCCGGCATCTTATTTACACTTGCCCGCCTTTTACGAACCCGACCCGGTCCTGGGGCCCAAGATGAAGACCGTTTTCGCAAAGCCAGAGCGCGCGCGCCGCGACTGGTACCTGGTGGATGCGTCCGGCAAGACGCTCGGCCGGCTCGCGTCCGGAGTCGCCTTCCGGCTGCGCGGCAAGCACAAGCCCGAGTACACGCCCCACGTCGACTGCGGCGACCACATCATCGTCATCAACGCCGAGAAGGTGGCGGTGACGGGCAACAAGCTGCGTGACAAGCAGTACCACCAGCACACCGGCTACCTGGGCAACCTGAAGACGATCGCGCTCGGCAAGATGCTCGAGGAGCACCCGGAGCGGGCGATCGAGTACGCGGTCAAGGGCATGCTGCCGAAGACGATCCTGGGCCGGCAGATGTTCCGCAAGCTGCACGTCTTCGCGGGCACCGCGCACCCGCATGCCGCGCAGCAGCCGAAGCCCCTCGAGATCTGAGGACCCACATGGCCACGAACGCAAACCTCGGCACCGGCCGCCGCAAGTCTTCCACGGCGCGGGTGTTCCTGAAACTCGGCAAGGGCGCGATCACCGTCAACGGGCGTCCGCTCGACGAGTTCTTCGGCCGCAAGACCGGCGTGATGATCGTGCGCCAGCCGCTTGAGCACGTGCAGATGACCGACCGCTTCGACATCGACGTGCTGGTCGACGGCGGCGGGATCACCGGCCAGGCGGGCGCCATCCGCCACGGCATCACCCGCGCGCTGATCGAGTTCGACGGCGAGCTGCGCAAGCCGCTGCGGGCCGCCGGCTTCGTCACGCGCGATGCGCGCGAGGTCGAGCGCAAGAAAGTGGGCCGGCGCAAGGCCCGCCGCGGGACGCAGTTCAGCAAGCGCTGATCCGCTCCCCGGGGACGAACCGCTCTTGGGGGATCGTCTAGCGGTAGGACTGCGGACTCTGACTCCGCCAACCTAGGTTCGAATCCTAGTCCCCCAGCCATCCAAGCAGGAGAGCCGGCCTGGTGCCGGCTCTCCTGCTTTGCAGCGACCGGATGAGGACCCCCGGGCCCGAGAGGGCGCCCCTAGCGCTTGAGCGTCTGCACGCCCCCGTCGCCCGCGACCAGGAGCACGTCCGCCCCGCGCCGCGCGAACAGGCCGACCTCGACCACCCCGGCGAGCAGCCCGATCTCCGCTTCGAGCGCGACCGGGTCCGTGATCTTCAGGTTGTGCACGTCGAGGATTTCGTTGCCGTTGTCGGTGCGGAATCCCTCGCGCCACACGGGCTGCCCGCCCCTCGCGGCGAGCCGGCGCGCGACGAGCGAGCGCGCCATCGGGATCACCTCGACGGGCAGCGGAAAGCGCCCGAGCACGGGCACGAGCTTGGCGTCGTCCACGATGCAGACAAAGCGCCGCGAGGCGGCCGCGACGATCTTCTCGCGCGTCAACGCGCCGCCGCCGCCCTTCACCAGGTAAAGGTGTTTCGTCGCTTCATCCGCTCCATCAACATAGAGCGGCAAGTCCCCGGCATCGTTGAGGGAAACAACCTCGATCCCGGACTCGCGCAGGAGCCGCGTGGATGCCTCGGAGGACGACACGGCGCCCGCGATGCGGTGCCGGCGCGCGCCGAGCGCGGCGATGAAATGATTGACGGTGGAACCGGTGCCGACGCCGATCATCATGCCGTCCTCGACGAACTCGAGCGCGGCGTGCGCGGCGGCTTTCTTCTTTGCGTCGGCGTCCATCGACTGGCTCCGGAAAAAACTGTGCCCGCTTGCGCGGGCACAGTCTCAGCTCTCGCTGAACCGGCGACGGACGATCTTGCGATCAGCCGGCCGTCGGTTCATCAGGCAAGGGGCTTACTTCTTCTTG
>DATBLN010000131.1:0-17754 GCA_036555345.1 Steroidobacteraceae bacterium | reverse complement strand
GACCGTGATCCGGCCGTCGTTCACGCTGGGCGGGACCGGCGGCGGCATCGCCTTCAACCGCGAGGAGTTCGAGACCATCGTCACGCGCGGGCTCGATGCCTCCCCGACCGGCGAGGTGCTGATCGAGGAATCCGTGCTCGGCTGGAAGGAATTCGAGATGGAGGTGGTGCGGGACCGCAAGGACAACTGCATCATCGTCTGCTCGATCGAGAACCTCGACCCGATGGGCGTGCACACCGGCGATTCCATCACGGTGGCGCCGGCCCTGACGCTGACCGACAAGGAATACCAGCGCATGCGCGACGCCTCGATCGCGGTGCTGCGCCAGGTCGGCGTCGAGTGCGGCGGCTCGAACGTGCAATTCGCGGTCAATCCGGCCGACGGACGCATGCTGGTCATCGAGATGAACCCGCGCGTGTCGCGCTCCTCGGCGCTCGCCTCCAAGGCGACCGGGTTCCCGATCGCCAAGGTGGCGGCCAAGCTCGCCGTCGGCTACACACTGGACGAGCTCAGGAACGAGATCACGGGCGGGGCGACGCCGGCGTCCTTCGAGCCCGCGATCGACTACGTCGTGACCAAGGTCCCGCGCTTCACCTTCGAGAAGTTCCCCGGCTCCAATGACCGGCTGACGACGCAGATGAAGTCGGTGGGCGAGGCGATGGCCATCGGGCGGACCTTCCAGGAATCGCTGCAGAAGGCGCTGCGCAGCCTCGAGACCGGCTGCGACGGGCTGACACCGGTGGCCGCGCTGCCGCTGGACGCCGACGGCGAACTGCGCCTCGCCGAGGAATTGCGCCACCCGGGCGCGGACCGCATCCGTTACGTCGCGGACGCCTTCCGCGCTGGCTGGCCCGCCTCCCGCATCCGCGAGCTGACGTCGATCGACCCCTGGTTCCTGGCGCAGGTCGAGGACCTGGTGCGCGAGGAGGCCGCCGTGCACGAGGGCGGCATGGCGGCGCTCACCTACGAGCGGCTGCTGGTCCTCAAGCGCAAGGGGTTCTCCGACGCGGCGCTCGCGCGGGCGCTGGGGGCGCCGGAAGCGCGCGTCCGTTCGCGCCGCCTGACCGCCGGCGTGCATCCCGTCTACAAGCGCGTGGACACCTGCGCGGCGGAGTTCGCGACCGCGACCGCCTACCTCTACTCGACCTACGAGCAGGAATGCGAGTCGGAGCCGACCGCGCGGCCCAAGATCATGATCCTGGGCGGCGGCCCCAACCGCATCGGGCAGGGCATCGAGTTCGACTACTGCTGCGTGCACGCGGCGCTCGCGCTGCGCGAGGACGGCTTCGAGACCATCATGGTCAACTGCAACCCGGAGACGGTATCGACCGACTACGACGTCTCCGACCGCCTGTACTTCGAGCCGCTGACGTTCGAGGACGTGATGGAGATCATCGCCCGCGAGAAGCCGCAGGGCGTGATCGTCCAGTTCGGCGGGCAGACGCCGCTCAAGCTGTCGCGCGCGCTCGCCGCCGCGGGGGCGCCCATCATCGGCACGAGCCCGGACTCGATCGACGTCGCCGAGGACCGCGAGCGCTTCCAGCAGCTGCTGGTGAAGCTCGGCCTGCGCCAGCCTGCGAACGCGACCGCGCGCGACGAGGAGCGTGCCATCGAGCTCGCGCGCGAGGTCGGGTTCCCGCTCATCGTCCGGCCGTCCTACGTGCTGGGCGGCCGGGCGATGGAGGTGGTGTACGAGGAGGACGACCTGCGCCAGTACATGCGCGAAGCCGTGCGGGTGTCGAACGAGAGCCCGGTGCTGCTCGACCGTTTCCTCGACCTCGCGATCGAGGTGGACGTGGACGCCGTCTGCGACGGCGAGAACGTGCTGATCGGCGGCATCATGGAGCACGTCGAGCAGGCGGGCGTGCACTCGGGCGACTCGAGCTGCTCGCTGCCGCCCGCGAGCCTGACGCCGGCGATCCAGGAAGAGCTGCGCGACCAGACCCGGCGCATGGCCAGGGCCCTGAACGTCGTGGGCCTCATGAACGTGCAGTTCGCGATCCAGAGCGGCGTCGTGTACGTGCTCGAGGTGAACCCGCGCGCCTCGCGCACGGTGCCATTCGTGTCCAAGGCGACCGGCCGGCCGCTCGCGAAGGTCGCGGCGCGCGTGATGGCCGGCAAGTCGCTGGCGCGACAGGACGCGCTCGCGGAGCGCGTGCCGCCCTACTACTCGGTCAAGGAAGCCGTGTTCCCGTTCAGCAAGTTCCCGGAGTCCGACCCGATTCTCGGGCCCGAGATGAAATCCACCGGCGAGGTCATGGGCACGGGGCGCACGTTCGGCGAGGCCTACGCGAAGTCGCAGGCCGCGAGCGGCGTGCGCCTGCCGACCCGCGGCACCTGCCTGCTGTCCGTGCGCGACCGCGACAAGCCGGGCGCCGTCGAGATTGCGCGCCGGCTTCACGGGCGCGGCTTCGAGATCGTCGCGACGCAGGGCACGGCCGCCGCGCTCGAGGCCGCGGGCCTGCCGTGCCGGCGCGCGTTCAAGGTGCGCGAGGGCCGCCCGCACATCGTGGACATGATCAAGAACGACGAGATCGACCTCATCGTCAACACGACCGAGGGCAAGCGCGCGATCCAGGAGTCGCGCTCGATCCGGCGCGAGGCGGAACTGCGCAGGGTGACCTACTACACGACGGTCGCCGCGGCCTTCGCGACCTGCGACGCGCTCGATCACCTCGAGGACCACGACGTCAACCGGCTGCAGGACCTGCACCGGGAACTCCCTGCCGCATGAGGACGCCGATCACGCTGAAGGGGGCGGAGCTGCTGCGCGCGGAACTGCGCAGGCTGAAGTCGGAGGACCGGCCGGCGATCATCCGCGCGATCGCAGAGGCGCGCTCGCACGGCGACCTGTCGGAGAACGCCGAGTACCACGCCGCGCGCGAACAGCAGGGCTTCATCGAGGGCCGCATCAAGGAGATCGAGTGGCGTCTCGCGCACGCCCAGGTCATCGATCCGGCCGCGCTGCCGGACACCGGCAAGGTGGTGTTCGGCGCGACCGTGGAGCTCGCCCCGGTGGACGGCGGGGACGAAGTGACCTACCAGATCGTCGGCGACGACGAGGCGGATATCCGCCGCGGCCTGATCTCCATCAATTCGCCGATCGCGCGCGCGCTGATCGGCAGGGCGATCGGCGACGAGGTGGAAGTCGCCACACCCGGCGGCGCGCGCAGCTTCGAGGTGCTCGCGGTGCGGCTCGCGTGACTCAAGAATCCGGTATAAGTACCTTATTTAACTTATTGTTTTTCTTGTAGAACAACCCGACGTTGCCGATCTGGAAAGCCAGTTCCGATCCCGTGGCGCTCGCGAGTTCCGCGAGCACCGCGGCGCGCGCCTGCCGGTCCCCGACGCGCGCGCGGACCTTGACCAGCTCATGATCGTCGAGCGCGCGCGCGAGCTCTGCCGTGACGCCGGGCGTGAGGCCGCGCTGTCCGACCCGCACGACGGGGTGGAGCGCATGTCCGAGTCGACGCAGGTGCTTCTTCTGGTGGTCGGTGAGCGCCATGCGCGGATTATAGGGGCGCGGCGCGGGGCGCGATCGTGAGCCGCCGGGGCAGGTCGAGCGGGCGCTGGCTGCGCGAGCATTTCTCCGATCCCTTCGTGCGCCGGGCGCACGCCGAGGGCAGGCGCAGCCGCGCCGCCTTCAAGCTGGAGCAACTCGACCGCGCGGAAAAACTGCTCTTCCCGGGCGCCGTGGTCGTCGACCTCGGCGCGGCGCCGGGCGGCTGGAGCCAGTACGCGGCGAAGAAGCTCGGCGGCAGGGGCGAGGTCTACGCGCTCGACCTGCTGCCGATGGACGAGATCCCGGGCGTGACCCTCCTGCAGGGAGACTTCCGCGAACAGGCCGCTCTCGATGGGCTGCTGGCGCGGCTCGGCGGGCGGCGCGTGGACCTTGTGATGTCGGACATGGCCCCCAACATTAGCGGCGTGGACGTCGTGGACCAGGCGCGGGCCGCCGATCTGGAGGCGCTCGCGCTCGATTTCGCCGTCCGCGTGCTCGGGCCGGAGGGCGTGCTGGTCATGAAGGTCTTCCAGGGCGCCGGATTCCGCGAGCTCCTGGAGGAGGCGCGGCGCCGGTTCCGGACGGTGCGGATGCGCAAGCCCGAGGCCTCGCGCCAACGGAGTTCCGAGACCTACTTGGTGGCCAGGAACCCCCTTCCGGTGTAATGTGAAACGATCCCCTGAGTGCCGTTGTCCGACGAGTGGACGGGGCGCCAGCCAGCCAGGAGCGGCCGCTTGAACGACTTGACCAGGAACATCGTGCTGTGGGTGGTCATCGCGATCGTCTTGCTCGCGGTGTTCTCCAACTTCGGCCAGCGTGCCGCGGCGCCGGAGCAGATCACCTATTCGGAGTTCCTCTCGGAGGTTCGCAGCGGCGGCATCCAGAGCGCCACCTTCAAGGGCGAGTCGATCGTCGGGCAGCGCGCCGGCGGCGGCCAGTACGTTGTGCAGAACCCCGAGACCGACAACTCGGTGCTGATCGGGCTGCTCGACAAGCAGAAGATCGCGATCGACGCGGAGCCGCCGGAAGGCCCGAACCTGCTCGCGCAGCTCTTCTTCTCCTCGTTCCCGATCCTGCTGCTGATCGGCGTCTGGATCTACTTCATGCGCCAGATGCAGGGCGGCGCGGGCGGCCGCGGCGCGATGTCGTTCGGCAAGAGCCGTGCGCGGCTCCTGTCCGAGGACCAGGTCACGGTGACCTTCGCGGACGTCGCCGGCGTCGACGAGGCCAAGGAGGAAGTCGCCGAGATCGTTGACTTCCTGAAGGACCCGTCCAAGTTCCAGAAGCTCGGCGGCAAGATCCCGAAGGGCGTGCTGATGGTCGGCAGTCCCGGCACCGGCAAGACGCTGCTCGCGCGCGCGATCGCGGGCGAGGCCAAGGTGCCTTTCTTCACGATCTCCGGCTCCGACTTCGTCGAGATGTTCGTCGGCGTGGGCGCGTCCCGCGTGCGCGACATGTTCGAGCAGGCCAAGAAGCACGCGCCCTGCATCGTCTTCATCGACGAGATCGACGCCGTCGGGCGCCACCGCGGCGCCGGCCTCGGCGGCGGCCACGACGAGCGCGAGCAGACGCTGAACCAGCTGCTGGTCGAGATGGACGGCTTCGAGGGCAACGAGGGAGTCATCGTCATCGCCGCGACCAACCGCCCGGACGTTCTCGACCCGGCGCTGCTGCGCCCGGGCCGGTTCGACCGCCAGGTCGTCGTGCCGCTGCCGGACGTGCGCGGCCGCGAGCAGATCCTCAAGGTCCACATGCGCAAGGTGCCGGTCTCCGACGACGTGAAGCCGTCCCTGATCGCGCGCGGCACGCCGGGGTTCTCGGGCGCGGACCTCATGAATCTCGTCAACGAGGCGGCGCTCTTCGCCGCGCGCGCCAACAAGCGGCTCGTGACCATGGACGAGTTCGAGCGAGCCAAGGACAAGATCATGATGGGCGCGGAGCGGCGCTCGATGGTCATGAGCGAGCAGGAGAAGCTCACGACCGCCTATCACGAGGCGGGCCACGCGATCGTCGGCATGAGCCTGCCGGAGCATGATCCCGTCTACAAGGTCACGATCATCCCGCGCGGGCGCGCGCTCGGCGTCACCATGTTCCTGCCGGAAGAGGACCGCTACAGCTACAGCAAGCGCCGCCTCGAGAGCCAGATCGCGAGCCTGTTCGGCGGGCGCATCGCGGAGGAGCTGCGCTTCGGCCCGGAGGCGGTGACGACGGGCGCCTCGAACGACATCGAGCGCGCCACCAACCTCGCGCGCAACATGGTCACGAAGTGGGGCCTCTCGCAGCGCCTCGGCCCGCTGTCGTACATGGAGGACGAGGGCGAGGTGTTCCTCGGCCGCTCCGTCACGCAGCACAAGCAGGTGTCCGACGTCACGGCCCACGCGATCGACGAGGAGATCCGCCGCGTCATCGACGGCGCCTACGGGCACGCGAAGAAGATCCTCGTGGACAACCGCGACAAGCTCGACACGATGGCCGCGGCGCTCATCAAGTACGAGACCATCGACGAGGAGCAGCTCAAGGACATCATGGCCGGGCGCCAGCCGCGGCCGCCGGCGGACTGGGACGAGACCGGGACGCCCGGCGTCGGCGCCGGCAAGACGACGCCCGCGCCGGTGATCGGCCCGCCGGCCAGCCAGACCTAGTGCAGCAGCGCCCCAGCCGGCCGCGGCGCGCGGGCGCCATGCCAGCGGCGGCGCAGGGAGCCGGGCAGGCGCCGCCGGCGGGACTGACCTGCGCCCGCCACCGTCTCGACCTGTCGGCGCCCGTCGTGATGGGCGTGCTGAATGTCACCCCCGATTCCTTCTCCGATGGCGGCCGGTACCTCGAACTGCCGCGCGCCCTCGAGCGCGCGCGCCAGATGGTCGGGGAGGGCGCCGCCATCATCGACGTCGGCGGCGAGTCGACGCGTCCGGGCGCCGGGCCGGTCTCCGTGGACGAGGAGCTGCGGCGCGTGATCCCCGTCATCGAGCGCCTCGCCGCCGAGCTGCCCGTGCCGGTGTCGGTGGACACGAGCAAGCCGCAGGTCATGCGCGCGGCGCTCGGCGCCGGCGCCGCCATGGTCAACGACGTCGCGGCGCTCGCCGGCGCGGGCGCCCTGGAAGCGGTCGCGTCGACGCAGGCGGCAGTCTGCCTGATGCACATGCAGGGCGAGCCGCGCACGATGCAGCGCGCGCCGCGCTACGGGGACGTCGTCGGCGAGGTGCGGGCCTTCCTGCGCGGCCGGGTCGACGCCTGCCTCGCGGCGGGGATCGGGCGCGACCGCATCGCCGTGGATCCCGGATTCGGCTTTGGCAAGACGCTCGCGCATAATCTCGAGTTGCTGCGGGGGCTGCCGGCGATCGCGGCGGACGGCTGCCCGGTGCTGGTCGGGCTGTCGCGCAAGAGCATGATCGGGCAGCTGATCGACCGTCCGGCGGGCGACCGGCTGGCCGGGAGCATCGCGCTCGCCGTGCTGGCGGCCATGGCCGGCGCCCGCATCGTGCGCGCGCACGACGTGGGCGCGACGGCGGATGCGCTCAGGGTCGCCGCCGCGGCGGGTGCGGGCAGGGACGGGGAGGCATGAGCAGGCGTTACTTCGGCACCGACGGCGTGCGCGGCCGGGTGGGAACCCATCCCATGACCGTGGAGTTCGCGCTGCGGCTCGCGGGCGCGGCGGCGCGCGTGCTCGCGCCGCAGGGCGGCAGGGTGCTGGTCGGCAAGGACACGCGCCTCTCGGGCTACATGTTCGAGTCCGCGCTGGAGGCGGGATTCGTCGCGGCCGGCGTGGACGTGCTGCTCGCGGGGCCGCTGCCGACGCCCGGAATCGCGTTCCTCGTGCAGCGGCTCGGCTGCGATTTCGGCGCCGTGATCAGCGCCTCGCACAACCGCTTCGACGACAACGGCATCAAGTTCTTCGACCGCGCGGGTGGCAAGCTCGCGGATCCGCTCGAGGAGGCGATCGAGTCGCACCTCGACGAGCCCGCGCCGACGCGGGAGTCTTCCGCGCTCGGGCGCGCCACGCGCGTGGACAGCGAGCGCGCGCTCTACCAGGAGTTCTGCGCGGCGACCCTGCCGGCCGGGATGCGGCTCGAGGGACTCAAACTCGTGATCGACTGCGCGAACGGCGCCGCCTACAAGGTGGCGCCGCGCGTGCTTGCGGGGCTCGGCGCGGACATCGTCGCGATCGGCTGTTCGCCGAATGGCCGCAACATCAACCAGGGCTGCGGCTCCACCGACACGGCGCTGCTCAAGCTGACGGTGTCCGGCGTGCGCGCGGACGCCGGCATCGCGCTCGACGGCGACGGCGACCGCGTCGTCATGGTGGACCACCTCGGGCGCAGCGTGGACGGCGACCAGCTCCTGTACCTGCTCGCGCGGGCGCGCCTCGCCGCCGGCGAGCTGCGCGGGCCGGTGGTCGGCACGGTGATGAGCAACCTCGGGCTCGAGCTCGCGCTCGCCGGTCTCGGCGTGCCATTCCTGCGCGCGGCCGTCGGCGACCGCCACGTGCTCCGGCTGCTGCACAGCCACAATGGCACGCTGGGCGGCGAGACTTCCGGCCACCTGCTGTGCCTCGACAAGGCCACGACCGGCGACGGGCTGGTCGCCGCGCTGCAGGTGCTCGCCGTCATGAAGGCGACCGGCAAGCCGCTCGCGGAGCTCGCGGCGGGCATGCGGCACTTTCCGCAGAAGCTGGTCAACGTGCGCGTCGCGGCGCGCTTTGACGCGGCGCGCGACCCGAAGGTCGCCGCGGCCGTCGCCGCGGTCGAGCAGTCGCTCGGCGCGCGTGGTCGCGTCGTGCTGCGCGCATCGGGCACCGAGCCCGTGATCCGTGTGATGGTCGAGGGAGAGGACGAGCAGGCGGTCGCGCGCCACGCGGCGGCGATCGCCGAGGCCGTGGCGGCCGCGGCGCCCGCGGCATGAACCTGAAGCTGCGCCGGCCGCTGGTCGCGGGGAACTGGAAGATGCACGGTAGCCGCGCCGAGGCGGAGCGCCTCGTCGGCGCGCTGATCGCGCGCGGCGCGGCCGCCGGCGGGGCGGAAGTGGTCGTGTGCCCGCCCTTCGTGCACCTCGCGGACGTCGGTCGCCAGCTGGCCGGCAGCCGCCTCGTGCTCGGCGCCCAGGACGTCTGCGCGGAGGAGCCCGGCGCGCACACCGGGGAGATCGCCGCCTCGATGCTCGCGGACGCCGGCTGCCGCTACGTGATCGTGGGGCATTCGGAGCGGCGCGCGCTGTACGGCGAGGACGATGCGCTCGTCGCGCGCAAGTTCCAGGCCGCGCAGCGCCACGGCCTGGTGCCGGTCCTCTGCGTCGGCGAGACCCTGGCGGAACGCGAGCGGGGCGCGACGCGCGAGGTGGTCCTGCGCCAGCTCGACGCGGTCCTCGCGGCCGCGGGCGAGGGGGCGTTCACGACGGCCGTCGTCGCCTACGAGCCGGTGTGGGCGATCGGCACCGGGCGCACGGCGACGCCCGGTCAGGCGCAGGAGGTGCACGCGCTGATCCGGGTCCGGATCGCGGAAAAGGATGCTAGAATCGCGGCTTCCCTTCGGGTGCTTTACGGGGGCAGCGTCAAGGCGGACAACGCCGGCCTGCTGTTCGCGATGCCTGATGTGGACGGGGGCCTGATCGGCGGCGCTTCGCTGAAGGCCGAGGAATTCACGGCGATCTGCCGGGCGGCCGAGGGCTGACCCGGCGGTCCGGACGGGCGGGCGGCATGCTGCAGAATGTGATCACCTTCGTGCACGGGATGCTGTGCTTCGCGATCGTCGCGCTCGTGCTGCTGCAGCGGGGCAAGGGCGCGGACGCGGGCGCGGGGTTCGGCGCGGGCGCTTCCGGCACGGTATTCGGCGCGCGCGGCTCGGCGACCTTTTTCTCGAAGCTGACGGCCGTGCTGGCCACGCTCTTCTTCATGACCAGCATGTCGCTCGCCTGGTTCGCGACGCGGCCGCAGGCGGCGGCGCCGGAGTCGATCGTGGACGTGCCCGCGCCCGAGGCGGGCGTGGACGCGGACGCGGTGCCGGCACTGCCGGAATCCGCGCCGGCGCAGACGCCGGCGCCCGCATCTCCGCCGGCGCCCGCCGGGGAATGATCGCATCGCAGCAGTTTTCCTTGCCGACGTGGCGGAATTGGTAGACGCGCTAGCTTGAGGGGTTAGTGGGGAAACCTGTGTGGGTTCGAGTCCCACCGTCGGCACCATCTCGATCGAGTACGTAGTCTTCCGGGGATCCCACGGGACCCCTGCGGACGGTTACAATGCGGCCGGTTTGCGCGGCTCCTCCCGCAGTCCGCGACGGTCGCGAATTTGCTAGAGAACTACCTGCCGGTCCTGATATTCCTGGCTGTCGCCGGCGGCTTCGGCGTCGTGCTGATGGTGCTCGGGTGGGTGCTGGGACCGCGCCGGCCCGACGCCGAGAAGGCCTCGCCCTATGAGTGCGGGTTCGAGGCGTTCGAGGACACACGCATGAAGTTCGACGTGCGGTACTACCTCGTCGCCATCCTCTTCATCATCTTCGACCTCGAGATCGCCTTCCTGTTTCCGTGGGCGGTGTCGCTCGACTCGATCGGCGGATTCGGCCTCGTCTCCATGGCGGTCTTCCTGGCGATCCTCGTGATCGGCTTCATCTATGAGTGGAAGAAGGGGGCGCTGGAATGGGACTGACCGCGGAGGCGCCCGTCTTCCAGGGCCGCGGCTTCATCACGACGACGGTGGACGCGGTCTTCAACTGGGCGCGCACCGGCTCGATGTGGCCGATGACTTTCGGGCTCGCCTGCTGCGCCGTCGAGATGATGCACGCGGGCGCCTCGCGCTACGACCTCGACCGCTTCGGCGTGGTGTTCCGCGCGAGCCCGCGCCAGTCCGACGTCATGATCGTGGCCGGCACGCTGGTGAACAAGATGGCGCCGGCGCTGCGCAAGGTCTACGACCAGATGGCCGAGCCGCGCTGGGTCATCTCGATGGGGTCCTGCGCCAACGGCGGCGGCTATTACCACTATTCCTATTCGGTCGTGCGCGGCTGCGACCGCATCGTGCCCGTGGACGTCTACGTGCCCGGCTGCCCGCCGACCGCGGAGGCGCTCGTCTACGGCATCCTCCAGCTGCAGGACAAGATCCGCCGCACCAGCACCATCGCGCGCGGTCCGGCATGAGCCGCGTCGAGTCCACGGCCACGGCGGTCGAGTCCCGGTTCGGAGCGCGCGCGCGCCGCGTCGCCTCGCTGCCGGCGGAGATCACGGTCGAGGTGGCGCCGGAACACCTGCTGGAGGTCTGCCAGGGGCTGCGCGACGCGCCCGACCTCGCCTTCGAGCAGCTGACCGACCTGTCCGGCATCGACTACCTCGACTACGGCCGCTCGGAATGGGCGACGGAGTCGGCGACGGCGACCGGCTTCAGCCGCGGCGTGGAACGGGGCGGCGATCGCGGCGGCGACGGCGGGCCGCGCTTCGCGGTCGTCTACCACCTGCTGTCGGTGGCGCGGAACACGCGGCTGCGCCTGCGCTGCCGCTGCGCGCCCGGCGATCCGCCGGTCCTCGACTCGGTCACCGGGATCTGGGCTTCCGCCAACTGGTACGAACGCGAGGCTTTCGACCTCTACGGGATCCTGTTCCGCGGCCACCCGGACCTGCGCCGGATCCTGACCGACTACGGCTTCATCGGCCACCCGTTCCGCAAGGACTTCCCGCTCACGGGCCAGGTCGAGGTGCGCTACGACCCGGGCAAGGGTCGCGTCGTGTACGAGCCGGTCAGCATCGAGCCGCGCACGGTGGTGCCGAAGGTGATCCGCAAGGCGGGCGGCCCGGGGGCGGCCGATGGCTGAGATCCAGAACTTCACGCTGAACTTCGGCCCGCAGCACCCGGCCGCGCACGGCGTGCTGCGGCTCGTGCTGGAGATGGACGGCGAGGTGATCCAGAAGGCCGACCCGCACATCGGGCTGCTGCACCGCGCGACCGAGAAGCTCGCGGAGTCGAAGCCCTTCAACCACTCGATCGGCTACATGGACCGCCTCGACTACATGTCCATGATGTGCAACGAGCACGCCTACGTGCTCGCGATCGAGAAGCTGCTCGGCATCACCCCGCCCGAGCGCGCGCTCTACATCCGCACGATGTTCGACGAGATCACGCGCATCCTGAACCACCTGCTGTGGATCGGATCGCACGGCCTCGACATCGGCGCGATGACCGTGTTTCTCTACGCGTTCCGCGAGCGCGAGGACCTGATGGACTGCTACGAGGCGGTCTCGGGCACGCGCATGCACGCCACCTACTACCGCCCCGGCGGCGTCTACCGCGACCTGCCGGACTCGATGCCGCGGTACCAGCCCTCGCGCTTCCGCAGCGAGCGCGACGCGAAGCGCCGGAACGCGGCGCGCTCCGGCACGATGCTCGACTTCATCCGCGACTTCACCGAGCGGTTCCCGGCCTGCGTCGACGAGTACGAGACGCTCCTGACCGAGAACCGCATCTGGAAGCAGCGCACGGTCAACATCGGCGTCGTCACGCCCGAGCGCGCGCTGCAGCTCGGGTTCACCGGGCCGATGCTGCGCGGCTCCGGCGTCGAATGGGACCTGCGCCGCAAGCAGCCGTACGCCGCCTACGACCGCATGGACTTCGACGTGCCGGTCGGCGTCAACGGCGACTGCTACGACCGCTACCTGTGCCGCGTCGAGGAGCTGCGCCAGGCGAACCGCATCGTGCGCCAGTGCGTCGACTGGCTGGCCGCCCACCCGGGGCCGGTCATGGTCGACGACCACAAGGTGGCGCCGCCCACGCGCTCCGAAATGAAGGACGACATGGAATCGCTGATCCACCACTTCAAGCTGTTCACCGAGGGCTATTGCGTGCCCGAGGGCGAGGCCTACGCGGCCGTCGAGGCGCCGAAGGGCGAATTCGGCGTGTGGCTGGTCTCCGACGGCGCCAACAAGCCGTACCGCGTGAAATGCCGCGCGCCGGGCTTCGCGCACCTGTCGGCCATGGACGAGCTGGTGCGCGGCCACATGCTCGCGGACGTGGTCGCGACCATCGGCACCATGGACATCGTGTTCGGGGAGATCGACCGGTGAGCGCCGCGCAGGAACCGGGCGTGCTGTCGGTGGAGACTCGCGCCGAAATCGACCGCTGGGTCGCCAAGTTCCCGCCGGACCGCAGGCGCTCAGCCGTGCTCGCGGCGCTCAGGGCCGCGCAGCACCAGAACCACGGCTGGCTCACGACCGGGCTGATGGACGCGGTCGCGGACTACCTCGGCCTGCCGGCGATCCAGGTCTACGAGGTCGCGAGCTTCTATTCGATGTTCGAGACGAAGCCGGCGGGGCGGGTCCATGTCTCGGTCTGCACGAACATCAGCTGCATGCTGTGCGGTGCGGACCGCATCGTCGAAGCCGTCGAGCGGCACCTCGGCATCAGGACCGGCGAGAGCACGCCGGACGGCAAGTTCTACCTCAAGCGCGAGGAGGAGTGCCTCGCGGCCTGCAACAACGCGCCGATGATGATGGTGGACCACGTGTACCACGAGAACCTGACGCCGGAGTCGGCCGTCAAGGTCCTGGATTCGGTGAAGTGACCGTGCCGCGCCCGATGAACCAGGTCGTGTTCGAGCCGCTCGGCCATCCCGGGAGCTGGACGCTTGCCGTGTACCGCCAGTTCGGCGGCTACCAGGCCTGGGAGAGGATCCTGCGCGAGAAGACGCCGCGCGAGGCGATCATCGAGGAGGTCAAGGCCTCGGGGCTCAAGGGCCGCGGCGGCGCGGGATTCCCGACCGGCGTGAAATGGAGCTTCATGCCGAGGAACGCCCCCGGCCAGAAGTACGTCGTCTGCAATTCGGACGAGAGCGAGCCGGGCACCTGCCACGACCGCGACATCCTGCGCTACAACCCGCACTCGATCATCGAGGGCATGGCGATCGGCGGCTACGCCATGGGCGCGACCGTCGGCTACAACTATATCCGCGGCGAGTTCCTCGCCGAGCCGTTCCCGCGCTTCGAGGCCGCGGTCGCCGAGGCCTACGCGGCCGGGCTGCTCGGCAAGGACGTCCTGGGCTCGGGTGTGGACTTCGACCTGCACGCGGTCGCCGGCGCCGGCGCCTACATCTGCGGCGAGGAGACGGCGCTCCTCGAGTCGCTCGAGGGCAAGACCGGCAAGCCGCGCTTCAAGCCGCCATTCCCGGCGAGTTACGGTCTCTACGGCAAGCCCACCACCATCAACAACACGCAGAGCTTCGCCTCGGTACCCGCGATCATGCGCAAGGGCGCCAAGTGGTTCGCGGAGCTCGGCGTGCCGAACTCGGGCGGCACCAACATCTTTTCCGTGTCCGGGCACGTGGCGAAGCCCGGCAACTACGAGCTGCCGATGGGCATCCCGTTCCGGGAACTGCTCGAGATCGCGGGCGGCATGCGCGGCGGTCGCAAGCTGAAGGCGGTCATTCCGGGCGGTTCCTCGGTGCCGGTGCTGCCAGCCTCCATCATCATGGACTGCACGATGGACTTCGACGCGCTGCGCAAGGCGGGCAGCGCGGTCGGCTCCGCCGCCGTGATCGTGATGGACGAGACCACCTGCATGGTGCGCGTCCTCGAGCGGCTGTCGCGTTTCTACATGGCCGAGTCCTGCGGCCAGTGCACGCCCTGCCGCGAGGGCACCGGCTGGCTCACGCGCATGCTGCGCCGCATCCTCGCGGGCGAGGGGCGCATGGCGGACCTCGACCTGCTGGTGCAGGTCGCGAACCAGATCGAGGGCCACACGATCTGCGCGCTCGGCGACGCCGCCGCGTGGCCGGTGCAGAGCTTCCTGCGCCATTTCCGGCACGAGTTCGAGTACATGGTGCAGAACGGCGGGCGCAGCATCGTGGATGCGCCGGCCAGGGCCGTCGCATGAGCGAGGAGCTGCTCAACATCGAGGTGGACGGCCGGCCGCTCAAGGCGCGGAAGGGCCAGATGGTCATCCAGGTCACGGACGCCGCCGGCATCTACGTGCCGCGCTTCTGCTACCACGAGAAGCTCTCGATCGCCGCCAACTGCCGCATGTGCCTGGTCGAGGTCGAGAAGTCGCCCAAGCCCATGCCGGCCTGCGCCACGCCCGTGACCGAGGGCATGAAGGTCTTCACGCGCTCGGCGCGCGCGCAGGCGGCGCAGAAGGCGACGATGGAGTTCCTGCTGATCAACCACCCGCTCGACTGCCCGATCTGCGACCAGGGCGGCGAGTGCGAGCTGCAGGACCTCGCGCTCGGCTTCGGCTCCGCGTCCTCGCGCTTCGACGAGCGCAAGCGCGTGGTCAAGGACAGGAACCTCGGGCCGCTCATCTCCACCGACATGACGCGCTGCATCCACTGCACGCGCTGCGTGCGCTTCACGGCGGAGGTCGCCGGCCTGCAGGAACTCGGCGCGACCGGTCGCGGCGAGAACATGGAGATCGGCACCTGGATCGAGAAGAGCGTGGACCACGAGCTGTCCGGCAACGTCATCGACCTGTGCCCGGTCGGCGCGCTGAACTCGAAGCCCTTCCGGCATCGCGCGCGCTCCTGGGAGATGACCGAGCACGCGCTGGTGTCGCCGCACGACCCGGTCGGCACCAACCTCTACGGCCACGTGCTGCGCGGGCGCCTGCTGCGCGTGGTGCCGCGCCCGAACGACGGGATCAACGAGACCTGGATCGCCGACCGCGACCGCTTCTCCTACGAGGGGATCTATGCGCCCGACCGCCTGCGCGCGCCGATGATGCGCGCGGAGGGGCGCTGGCGCGAGGTCACGTGGGAGGCGGCGCTCGCCGCGGCGGCGCAGCTGCTGCAGGACGCCGCGCGCCGTGACGGCGCGGGCCGCGTCGGCTTCCTGGCGGCGCCGTGTTCGACCACGGAGGAGGGCTTCCTGCTGCAGCGCCTCGCGCGCGGTCTCGGCACGAGCAACGTGGATTCGCGGCTGCGGCAGCTCGATTTCTCCGGCCAGGGGCAGGACCCGCCGTTCCCGGGCCTCGGATTCGCGCTCGGCGAGATGGGTTCGCTCACCGGCCTGCTGCTGGCGGGCTGCCACGCCCGCAGCGAGTCGCCGATCTTCGCGCACCGCGTCCGCCAGGCGGCGCTCGCCGGCTGCAAGGTGAGCTTCCTCGCGACCGCGGCGCAACAGAGCCACTTCCCGGTGCACGCCGAGATCACCGCGACGGCAGCCGGGCTGCCCGCCGAGCTCGCGGCGCTCGCGGCGGGAGGCAGGCTGCCGGCGCCGCAGCAGGCGATGCGCGACTCGCTGTCGTCGGGCCGCGCGGCGATCGTGCTGGGCGGCGTCGCGATGCGCCATTCGCGCTACGCGGCCTTGCGCGCGGCGGCGGCGCGGCTCGCGGCGGCGACCGGCGCCACGCTCGGATACCTGCCGGACGGAGCCAACGCGGCGGGCCTCGCGCTCGCGGGCGTGCTGCCGCACCGCCTGCCCGGCGCGAAGCCGGACCCGCGGCCGGGCCTCGACGTTGCCGGCATGCAGGGCGCCGGCCTGGCCGCGTGCGTGCTCATGGGCGGCATCGAGCCCGCGCTCGACATCGGCGCGGGCGGGGCGGCGGGACTGGCGGCATGCCCCGGCGTCATCGCGATCACCCCGTACGCCGACGCGGAAGTCATGAAGATCGCGCAGCTGATGCTGCCGATGGGCAGCTTCGCGGAGACTTCCGGCACCTACGTCAACGTCGAGGGCCGGTGGCAGGAGTTCCGCGGCTGCGCGCAACCGGTGGGCGAGGCGCGCCCGGGGTGGAAGATCCTGCGCGTGCTCGGCAACCAGCTCGGGCTGCCCGGTTTCGGCCAGGAGAGTTCCGCGGAGGTGCTCGCCGATGCGCGCGCGGCGGCGTCCGGCATCGCCTATGACGGGCGCGTGCAGGCGGCGGGCGACGGCGCCGCGGAGGCGGGCGGCACGGCGGCGGACGTCCCGATCTATTCCGTGGATGCGATCGTGCGGCGCTCGCCATCGCTGCAGCAGACCCGCGCGGCGCGGCGCGCCGCGGGCGGCGGATAGGGGGGCGGCGCATGCAGTGGATCGCCGCGCAATGGCAGTCGGTCGTGGGCCTGTGGGTCGGGCTGCCGTACTTCGTGCAGGTGACGGCCCAGGTCGTCGTCGTGATGCTCTCGGTGATCATCGCGGTGGCGCTGCTCACGCTCGCCGAGCGCAAGGTGATCGGCTGGATGCAGCTCCGGCTCGGCCCGAACCGCGTGACCTTCTTCGGGCTGCGGCTGCTGCGCGGCTGGGCCCAGCCCTTCGCGGACGTGGTCAAGCTGCTGCTGAAGGAGATCATCGTCCCGGACCGTTCGTCCCGGTTGCTGTTCCTGCTGGCGCCGCTCATCGTGCTGGTGCCCGCGCTCGCCACCTGGGCGGTGGTCCCGTTCGCGCCCGAGTTCGTCCTCGCGGACATCGACGCCGGCCTGCTGTACGTGCTGTCGCTCACGTCGCTCGGCATCTACGGCATCATCCTCGCCGGCTGGGCGAGCAACTCCAAGTACGCCTTCCTCGGCGCGATGCGCTCGGCGGCGCAGATGGTCGCCTACGAGATCGCGATGGGCTTCGCGCTGGTCGGCGTGCTGATGGCCGCCGGCAGCCTGAACCTCGGCGAGATCGTGCGCATGCAGGCGGGCGGGCCCGGCAGCTGGAACTGGCTGTGGCTGTTCCCGCTGTTCATCGTCTACTTCATCTCGGGGCTGGCGGAGACCAACCGGGCGCCGTTCGACGTCGCCGAGGGCGAGTCGGAGATCGTGGCGGGCTTCCACGTCGAGTACTCCGGCGCCGCGTTCGCGACCCTGTTCGCGCTGCCCGAGTACGCGAACATGATCCTGATCTCCGCGCTGACCTCGGTGTTCTTCTTCGGCGGCTGGCTGTCGCCGTTCCAGGGCTGGCTCGACGATGGCGCGCTGCTGGCGCAGCCGGGCTTCTTCTGGCTGTTCCTGAAGATCTGCTTCTTCCTGTTCGTATTCCTGTGGGTGCGCGCGACCTTCCCGCGCTACCGCTACGACCAGATCATGCGCCTCGGCTGGAAGGTGCTGATCCCGGTCACGCTGATCTGGATCGGCGTCGAGGCGGTGCTCGCGTGGCTCAAGGTCGGACCCTGGGCGGCATGAGGCGGCCATGAAGGACTTCCGCTCCGCGATCCGCACGCTGACGCTCTGGGAGCTCCTGGTCGGGCTCCGGGTGACGCTCCTGAACCTGTTCCGGCGCAAGATCACCCTGCATTACCCGGAAGAGAAGACGCCGCAGTCACCGCGCTTCCGCGGGCTGCATGCGCTCAGGCGCTACCCGAACGGGCAGGAGCGCTGCATCGCCTGCAA
>DATBLN010000126.1:0-20334 GCA_036555345.1 Steroidobacteraceae bacterium | reverse complement strand
TCGCCGGGCAGGGCGGCGATGCCGGCACGCAGCGAACCCGCCATCCCGCTGCGCCAGCGACGATTCACGATGACGCGAACAGGGTAGCCGCGCAACTCGCGCCGCAGCTCCGCGGCTCTCGCGCCGAGCACCACGACGCAGCCGGCGGGACGGCAGCCGAGCGCCGCGCGCACCGCCCGCTGGAGCAGCGTCCCGCCGCCAATGCGCGCGAGCAGCTTCGGCCCGCCGAACCGGCGCGAGCCGCCCGCCGCCAGAACGACCACCCACGGGCGGAGTATCATCGTGCCCATGCGCAAAGAATACGCGAGCATGCGCCGCCGGCCATTCCTGGCGCCGGTCTGGCTCGCGGCGCTCGCGGGAATCGTGCTGCTCGTGCTCGCGGCTTGGCTGCTGTCGGCGGCCTCCACGACCACCGTTTTCGTCATGCGCCACGCAGAGAAGGCGGCCCTGCCGGGCGACGACCCGCCGCTGTCGACAGCGGGCGAAGCCCGCGCGCTCGCGCTGGCCGACCAGTTCGCGCGCGCGCCCAAGGGCCTCGGCCTCGACTGCATCATCGTGAGCGAGTTCAGGCGCACGCAAGACACCGTACGGCCGCTCGCCAACCGCCTCGGCATCCCGGTGATCGTCGTGCCGGCCAGGGAGAGCGCCACTGCCGCCAGCCGCGCGCTCGGCGAGTACCGGGGCGGGCGGGTGCTCATCGTCGGGCATTCCAACACGGTGCCGGAACTGGTCGAGGAACTCTCGGGACGCGAGGTGCCCGAGATGAGCGAGGCGGAATACGGCGTGGTCTACGTCGTTGCGGTGCCGCGTTTCAGCCGCGCCGCGGTCACGCGCTTCGACCTTCCCTAGCGGCGATCGCCTTCTGCACGAATTCCTGGTGCCGGCTGATCCGCAGGTCGGCAAGGACCGCATCCACGATCTTCCCCTTCGCGTCGAGCAGGAAGGTGGCGCGGCGCACGCCGATGCCGAGCGGGCCGTCCACGTCGTAGCTCCGGATCACGGCCTTGTCCTCGTCCGAGAGCAGCGTGAACGGCAGCGAGTGCTGCTCCCGAAAGCGGCGGTGGCTCTCGGGCGATTGCGGGCTGATGCCGACGACCTTGAGCCCGGCGGACAGGATCTTGGTGTGCAGGTCGCGCAGGTCGCAGGCCTCCTTGGTGCAGCCGGGCGTGAAGTCGGCCGGGTAGAAGTAGAGGATCAGCGGCCCGCCACCCTGCAGCTCGCGCAAGCTGCGCCTGCGGCCGTCCTGGTCTGGCAGCGAGAACTCGGGGGCCAACTCGCCGGCGGAGAGCATGGGGGTAACCTCAGGCGCGCGATTCGGGGCCGCGGTAGACGACTTCCATGATGGCGTAGTTCGACAGGTGCATGCCAAGCCTGGCGTAGACCTCCTGCGCGCGGGCGTTGTGGCGATCCACGTACAGGCGGATGCCGCAGATGCGGGCATCGGCCCCCGCCAGGTCCACGAGGTGCTGGTAGAGGGCCCGGAAGGCGCCTCGGCCGCGGGCCTCCGGCAGCACGTAGACGGACTGGATCCAGAGCAGCAGGCCGTTGCGCCAGTCACTCCATTCGGAGGTGGTCATGAGCTGGCCCACCGGCCGTCCCGCCACCTCCGCCAGGTAGTAGCGGCCGAGCGACGGGTCGTCGAGCACTGCCTGGACGCCGGGCCGCAGCAGGGCAGGGTCGAGCGCCTGGCCCTCGGTTTCCGCCGCCAGCGCCTCGTTGGCACGGACGATGAACTCGATGTCGGCAACGGTCGCGTCGCGGATGCGCATCAGGCCGGAACGGTACACGATGCCCCGGGCCCCGTCTGCGGCCGCAGGGTTTGCTTGCTGGTCCGGCGGGGGGTCTTTACAATCCCGCCCCTCGTACGTGGGGCGGTAGCTCAGCTGGGAGAGCGTCGCGTTCGCAATGCGAAGGTCGAGGGTTCGATCCCCTTCCGCTCCACCAATTTCCCTTCGTTCTCCGATTGACAGCCAGTGACCGGCGTCCTAGCGTGACAACGAGCGTCGCGCGGCTGCGACGCGCGTCCCCCAACCCAATTCGGAGTGATTCCAGATGGCAGCCAGGAAGAAGGCGAAAAAGGCCGCAAAGCGCGGCAAGCGGCGCGCCGTGAAGGCGAAGCGCAAGGTCGTACGCAAGGGCGCATCGGCTCGCAAGACGATGCGCAAGGTGGCCCGCAAGGCCGCGCGCGCGGCGCGCAAGACGGTGAAGACCGCCAAGCGGACTGCGAAGCGAGCGATCAGGACCACGGCGCAGAACGTGCGCACGGCGACGGTGAAGGTCGAGAAGGCCGCGACCCAGGCCGTCGGCGTGGCGGCCGCCAGGGTCGAGCAGGCGACGACGGCTGTCGAATCGTCGATGGCGGAGCCCAAGCCGGCACCAGCGGTCGTACCGGCCCAGGCCGCCTAGCGGCGAGGCACGAGCCGCCAGACCCCGGACCGGGCCGAAAGGGCCGGTCCGGGGTACACTCGCGCCCGCCAGCGCCCCGGTAGCTCAGTGGATAGAGCGGCCGCCTCCTAAGCGGCAGGTCGTCGGTTCAACTCCGGCCCGGGGCGCCAGCCTCACTGCGTGAAGAAGATGTTCACGAAGCCCGGCAAGCCCCCGGTCTCGCGGCGCTGCGCATATATCCGCCCGTCAGCCGTGTGGATGAGCAGTACGGCGACTTCCGCCTGACCGTTCGAATCCCAATCGCCGAGAAAATCGAGCGCTACCGATGTCCGGATACTGCCCGAGGGAAAGCCGACATTGCGCCGGGCCGGTGGCCCGGCCGCGTTGTCGATGACGACGTCGACATTCGCGCTCTGCTGCCGGTCCACCAGCAACGCAATCTCCGGAATCGTATCGCCGTCCGTGTCAGGGATGCCGAACAACCCGAGCGGCGTCACGCCGACACCATAGTTGAACATAGTGCTGTTGCCGATGTTATTGGCATTGGCCACGAACACGCGCGTAAGGCCGTCGCCGTTCCGACTGAGGAGAACCGCCACTTCGGGCGTGCCATTGCCATCGGCATCCGCCACGCTGGTCACGCGCCTCGGAACATGCCCATTTGGAAGGTAGAAGGACTGCGGCTGCGGGGGGCCGGCGGCATTGCGGATCTGGACCAGATAGCGGTTGTTGCTGAATCGCCCGCCGGTGGCTGCAATTTCCGGCACGCCATTGCCGTCGGCGTCATCGACGACGGCAATGTCGAGCACCTGGAAATTCGAGCCGTAGCGCAGGAACCGCCGGTTCGCCAGACCGAAAGCGTTCCTGATCTCGACCACTTCTTCTCCGTCACTCCGGCGCGTCGCCAATACGGCGAGTTCCGGCGTGCCGTCGTTGTCCGCATCGTCACCGATCACGACCATCGCGTGCGCAACGTAGCCCGCCGCGAACTGGATCTGCCGCATCGATCCCGGCCCGCCCATGTCGCGGATTTCCACGAGCGCCTGACCATCGCTTGAGCGCTCGGCCAGCATGGCGAGTTCCGGGAATCCGCTGCCATCCAGGTCGGGCAGCACGGCAGCCGCGATGGGCGTGTGCTGGTCGTCCAGAAAGGTCAGAGTGGCCAGCACCGCAGAGGTCTGGCTGTCCCTCACCTCAGCCACAATCGAACCCTGCTGGATCACCGCGATCTCCGGGCTGCCGTTGGCATTCATGTCCGGCACCGTGGCCATCGCGACGAATGCATCCATCTCCATCTGATAGATGAAGCGGTTGAGCTCGGCGTTTCCAGACTGTTCCGCGATGATGTTGAAATCCATGTCGGCGTACATGTCGGTATTGGGCTCAAAGTCGTCCCGTTCCTGGGCGCCCGTATGGGTATCGCGCCGGGTCGTATTGGCGCAATTGATGTTCAGCAGGGCGGGGTCGGCCTCCGACGCAAAGCACTGGACCACGGCCTCGCCGCGCACTTGCGGCAGTACCGGCGGATTGCTGGGATCCCCGTAGGCCGCAGGGAATGGACGATCCTTGATGAAGACATTGGAGTCTTCCTGTTCCGCCAGGTCGTAGACCGCGATGTTGCCGAACTCGGCGTAAAGCCGGGCCGTCATGAAGTTGAGCGGGTTGGGATTCGTATTCCGGATCCTGAAATTGAGCTTGTTGAGCGTGACGGTCAACCCGGAGCGGTTCCAGGCATTGGTCGTATCGGTGAATTGCACTCCCGGGTGCGTGCGTGAATCGACGCCGTCGACGCGAATCTCGCTCTCCGGGCCCAATGGCGTACCGGCGAAAACCGATTCCTGGAAGACGAACGTATCGAACAGGATGCCGTTGACGGTGATGCTCCCGCCATCCAGCAGCTCCTGGAGGCTGCAGTTCGCATCAAAATCGGAGCCTACGCCCCCGCAGTTGTAGCTCACGGCGGCGGGCGACGGCGACGTGACGGCAAGACCGAGCAGTCCCAGGACTGGTAACAGGTGTTTCATGCATCCCCCTCGAACGCAACGCGCCGACACACCGGTGCCCACCGGCGTCCTTCGTGGCAGTTGATGTCGCGGAGGGCATCCGGCTGGAAACCCGGAAGCGCTGTTATTGACTGTGCCGGCAGCTTGCTCCGGTGCGTGACGTCCTTCAAGTCGCACCCTGAGCCGGCGCCGCGAGTTCGCGTAAGCCGCTGAAAACTCTTCGTTTCCGTACCAGGTTGGTCCGATATAATTTGCCTGGCATGAGCCGCTCCCTGCGCGAACTGTACGAATCAAGCCCGTTCTCGAGCGCGCAGGCGCCCTATCTCGAGGCGCAGTACGAGCGCTTCCTGGCGAATCCTGCAGACGTCGCGCCGGGGTTGCAGGCGTTTTTTGGCGGGCTCGGAGCCGAATCAGGCGTGACGAGGCGCCGGAACGCCCCGGTCCCGGGCCGTGTGCCGGCGACGGGCGCTGCCGCCATCGACGGCGGCGAGAAGCAGGCGGCGGTCTCCCGCCTGATCCAGTTCTACGCCAACCGCGGTCACCTGGTCGCGGACATCGACCCGCTCGCGCTTCTGCGCCGGCCGGTGCCGGAGGTGCTCGATCCCGCCTACGGCGGCCTGAGCGAGGCCGACCTGGACACCGAGTTCTTCACCGGCGGCCCCGGCAGCGGCGTCGACAAGCAGATGAAGCTGCGCGAGATCCTCAGCCAGCTGCGCCAGGTGTACTGCGGACGGATTGGCGCGGAGTTTGCGCACGTCTCCGCGGGCGAAGAACGACTCTGGCTGCAGGACCGCTTCCAGGAGGCGCGACTGCAGCAGCGCCTGAGCCGCGAGGAGCGGCTCAACCTCCTGTGGCAGCTCTCGGTGGCCGAGGGCCTCGAACGCTACCTGCACACCAAGTACGTCGGCCAGAAGCGCTTCTCCCTGGAAGGGGGCGACGCGCTCATCCCGCTGCTCGACGACGTGATCCAGCGCGCGGGCGCCGCGGGCGTCGAGGACATCGTCATCGGCATGGCGCACCGGGGCCGGCTCAACGTGCTCGTCAACGTGCTCGGCAAGGCCCCGTCCATGCTGTTCTCCGAGTTCGAAGGCCACGTGGACCTGGACTCCCTCAGGGGCTCGGGCGACGTCAAGTACCACAAGGGCTTCTCCGCGGACCTGCGCACGGTGGGCGGCAACGTGCACGTGGTGCTCGCGTTCAATCCCTCGCACCTCGAGGTCGTGAACGCGGTGGTGGAAGGCTCCGTGCGCGCGCGCCAGGACCGGCGCGGCGATGCGACCGGTGAGCGGGTGATGCCCGTGCTGATCCACGGCGACGCGGCCTTCGCCGGCCAGGGCGTCGTCATGGAGACGATGCAGCTGTCGCAGGCACGCGGCTTCGCGACCGGCGGAACGCTGCACGTGGTCGTCAACAACCAGGTGGGGTTCACGACCAGCGAGCCGGCGGACGCGCGCTCGACGCTCTACTGCAGCGACGTCGCCAAGATGATCGAGGCGCCGATCTTCCACGTGAACGCGGACGATCCCGAGGCGGTCGTGAGCGCCGCCCGGCTCGCGCTCGACTACCGCATGAAATTCCGCAAGGACGTGGTGATCGACCTCGTCTGCTATCGTCGCCACGGCCACAACGAGGCGGATGAGCCATCGGCGACGCAGCCGCTCATGTACCAGGCGATCCGCAAGCACCCGACGGCACGCCAGATCTACGGCAGGCAGCTCGAGGAGGATGGGCTGCTGGACGAGGGGCAGGCGGCGCAGATGGCGGAGGAATACCGCCGTGGACTCGACGAAGGCCATCCGCAGGCGCGTGCCTTCGCCGGCACCACCGGAAACGTCCACACCGTCGACTGGAGCCGCCACCTCGCCGCGGACTGGTCCGAGGCGCCCGCGACCGCTGTCGCGCGGGAGCGGCTGCAGGCGCTTGCCGCAAAGCTGACTGCCGTCCCCGACGGCTTCCTGTTGCACCCGCGCGTGACGCGCATCGTCGAGGACCGCCGGCACATGTATGCGGACGAGGCGCCACTCGACTGGGGCGCCGCCGAGACGCTCGCCTACGCGACGCTGCTCGAGGATGGCTATCACGTGCGGCTCTGCGGGCAGGACTCCGCACGCGGCACTTTCTTCCACCGTCACGCGGTCTGGCACGAACAGGCGACCGGGCGCACGCACGTTCCGCTGGCCCGTGTTGCCGGGGAGAGGGCGCGCCTGGCCATCATTGACTCGGTGCTGTCGGAGGAGGCGGTGCTCGGGTTCGAGTACGGCTACTCGACGACGGATCCCGAGACGCTCGTGATCTGGGAGGGCCAGTTCGGCGACTTCGCCAATGGCGCGCAGGTGATCATCGACCAGTTCATCACCTCGGGCGAAGCCAAGTGGGGTCGGGTGTCCGGCATCACGCTGTTCCTGCCGCACGGCTACGAAGGGCAGGGGCCCGAGCACAGCTCGGCGCGCCTCGAGCGCTACCTGCAGCTTTGCGCGGAACTCAACCTCCAGGTCTGCGTCCCCTCGACGCCCGCGCAGATGTTCCACCTGCTGCGCCGGCAGATGCTGCGCGCGCTGCGCAAGCCCCTCGTCGTCATGACGCCGAAGAGCCTGCTGCGCCACAAGCAGTCCTCGTCCACCATGGCCGACCTCGCCACCGGGCGCTTTCACGCGGTCATCGACGAGCTGGACGAGGTCGACCCTGCGTCCGTGCGCCGCCTGGTGCTCTGCAGCGGCAAGGTCTACTACGACCTGCTCGACCGGCGCCGCGCCGACCAGGCGCCGCACGTGGCGCTGGCGCGCATCGAGCAGCTCTATCCTTTCCCGGCCGACGAGTTCCACGCCGTCGTCGCGCGCTACCCCGGCGCGCGCGAGGTCGTCTGGTGCCAGGAGGAGCCGCAGAACCAGGGCGCCTGGTACCAGGTCCGCCACCGGCTGCAGGCGGGCCTGCTGCCCGGGCAGGAACTCCTGTACGCCGGCCGTGAGGGCGCCGCGGCGCCCGCGACGGGGATCCATGCGTTGCACCTGCGCGAACAGGAGAATCTGGTCGCCGCGGCGCTGTATTCTGCAAACACCGAGACCACGCACCGCGAGACACACCGGTTGACCGTTTCATCCAGCGGGAAGGGTTCATGACCACCGAAGTCCGCGTGCCGCAGCTGCCCGAGTCCGTTGCCGACGCGACGCTCGTCACCTGGCACAAGCAGCCCGGCGACACGGTAGCGCGCGACGAGAACCTGGCCGACCTCGAGACCGACAAGGTGGTGCTCGAGGTGCCGGCGCCGGTGTCGGGGATCCTGAAGGCGCAGGACAAGCCGGCGGGCGCCACGGTTACGAGCGGCGAGCTGCTGGCGGTGATCGAGGAAGCGGCGGCGGGCACGGCGACCGCAAAGCCGGCAGCCAGGGCTGGCGCCAGGCCCGAGGCGAAACCCGAACCGAAGAAGGCGCCCGAACCCAGGGCGGCTGCCGTACCCGCGCCGCCGAAAGCGGAGGCGGCGAGCGGCAAGCTCTCGCCCGCGGCCCGGCGCATGGTCGAGGAAAACAGGCTGGAGCCGGCCGGGATCGCGGGCAGCGGCCGCGACGGGCGCATCACCAAGGGCGACGTCACGCAGCACCTGGCGGCGGGACCCGCGACGGGCGGCCGCGTGGACCAGCGCGTGCCGATGACGCGCCTGCGCGCCCGCATCGCCGAGCGCCTGGTGGAGGCGCAGGCGACCGCGGCGCTGCTCACCACCTTCAACGAGGTCGACATGCAGGCGCTCAGTGCGCTGCGCGCAAGGTACAAGGAGTCCTTCGAGCAACGCCACGGGGTGCGGCTCGGGTTCATGTCGTTCTTCGTCAAGGCCTGCATCGAGGCGCTGCGCCGCTATCCGGTCGTCAACGCCTCGGTCGAAGGCGGCGACATCGTTTACCACGAGTATTACGACATCGGCGTCGCGGTCTCGACCGATCGCGGCCTGATCGTGCCGGTCCTGCGCGATGCCGACGCCATGGGATTCGCCGACATCGAGAAGGCGGTCGCCGGCTTCGCCGAGCGCGCGCGCAGCGGCACCATCACGATCGAGGAGCTCACCGGCGGGACCTTCTCGATCACGAATGGCGGCGTGTTCGGCTCGCTGCTGTCGACGCCGATCGTGAACGCGCCGCAGAGCGCGATCCTCGGCATGCACAAGATCCAGCAACGGCCGGTGGCCGTGGACGGGCAGGTCGTGGTGCGGCCGATGATGTATCTCGCGCTGACCTACGACCACCGCATCATCGACGGGCGCGAGGCGGTGCAGTTCCTGGTCGCCGTGAAGGAAACGCTCGAGGACCCCGCGCGCCTGCTGCTGCAGGTCTGAAGGAACAAGCGACATGTCCGACTCATTCGACGTCATCGTCATCGGCGGCGGGCCCGCCGGGTATCCGGCCGCGATCCGCGCCGGCCAGAACAGGCTCTCGGTCGCCTGCATCGACCAGTGGAAGAACCGCGACGGCAGCGCGGCCTTCGGCGGCACCTGCCTGAACGCCGGCTGCATCCCGTCGAAGGCGCTGCTGGAGTCTTCCGAGCTCTTCCACCGCGCGCAGCACGAGTTTGCCATCCACGGCATCAAGCTCGAGGGCGTCGGCTTCGACGTGACCGCCATGCAGAAGCGCAAGGCGGGGATCGTGCGCGTGAGCACGCAAGGCATCCTTGCGCTCTTCAAGGCGGCCGGCGTCACGCCGCTCACCGGGCACGGCAAGCTGATCGCGGGCCGCCGAGTCGAATTCACGGGCCATGACGGCACGAAGCGCACGCTGTCGGCGAAGCAGGTCGTGCTCGCCTCGGGTTCGGAGCCGATGCCCCTGCGCGGCGTCACCTTCGACGGCGAGCGCATCGTGGATTCCTGGGGCGCGCTCGACTTCCCGGACGTGCCGAAGCGGCTGTGCGTGATCGGCGCGGGCGTCATCGGGCTCGAGCTCGGCAGCGTCTGGCGGCGGCTCGGCGCGGAGACCGTGGTGCTGGAGGCGCTCCCGGCGCTGCTGCCGATGGCGGACGCAGCGGTCGCGAAGGAGGCTGCCCGGCACTTCAAGAAGCAGGGACTCGAGATCCGCCTCGGCGCCAAGGTGTCGGGCGCGGAAGTCCGCGCGGATGGCGTGCACGTGAGTTACGCGGACGCCCGGGGCGCGCAGACGCTGGTCGTGGACCGGCTGGTGGTCGCGATCGGGCGGCGGCCGTTCACCCGGGACCTGCTCGGCGAGGGCACGGGCGTCAGACTCGACGAGCGCGGTTTCATCCAGGTGGACGAGCATTGCCGCACCGGCGCGGAGGGCATCTGGGCGGTCGGCGACTGCGTGCGCGGGCCGATGCTCGCCCACAAGGGCAAGGAGGAGGGCGTCGCCGTCGCCGACCGGATCGCCGGGCAGTACGGCCACGTCAACTACCAGACCATCCCGTCGGTGATCTACACCGCCCCGGAGATCGCCTGGGTCGGGCAGACCGAGGAACAGGCGAAGGCGGCAGGCCGCGCCGTCAAGACCGGCAGCTTCCCGTTCGCGGCCAGCGGCCGCGCGCGCGCGATGGAAGCCGGCGCCGGCTTCTGCAAGATCGTCGCGGATGCCGCGAGCGACGAGATCCTCGGCGTGCATGTGATCGGCCCCATGGCCGGTGAGCTGATCGCGGAGGCGGTGCTCGCCATGGAGTACTCCGCGAGCAGCGAGGACCTGCAGCGCACCATCCACGCCCACCCGACACTCTCCGAGGCGATGCACGAGGCCGCGCTCGCCGCCGACAAGCGCGCCATCGACATCCCCAACCGCTAGGCGCGGCGTCGCGCGCTGATGACGCCCGGCAGGGCGGAAAGGCGCGTCAGCAGCCGCGTCAGCTCTTCCAGCCCCGCGACCGAGACGCGAAGCGCCAGGTCCACGCTGCCCTGGCCCGGGTCGCCACGCGTCACGAGTCGCTCGATGTTGACCTTCTCGTCGGCGACGAGGGTCGTCACGTCGCGCAGCAGACCCTTGCGGTCCATCGCGTGCAGCACGATCTCGACCGGGAAGCGCCGGTCTGCGGCGCGGCCCCACCCGACTTGCAGCAGCCTTTCCGGCGCGCGCGCCGCCAGGCGCGCCAGATTGCGGCAGCCCGCGCGGTGGATGGTCACGCCGCGACCGACCGTCACGTAGCCGGTGATCGCTTCCGGCGGCACCGGGTTGCAGCAGCGCGCGTGCACCGACATCAGGTCGCCCACGCCCTCGACCTGGACCGCGCCGGCGGGCCCGCGCGGCGCCGCGCCGATCGGCGGCAGCTCCGCCGGCGGCGGGACGGCGGCGCGGGCACGCAGGCGCCGCTGGATCGCGGCCGACAGCTGTGCCATGGAAAGGTCGCCGGAGCCGAGCGCCAGGTAGAGCGCCTCCGCGCTCGCGAGGCCAAACTCGCCGATCAGGTCCGACACCACCGCCTGCTGGCCGCCCTGGCGCGCCAGCTCGCGCTCGAAGAGCTCACGGCCCTCGGCCAGGTTCTGCCCGGCGTCGCGCTTCTTGAACCAGGCGCGCACCTTGGCGCGGCTCCTCGGGGAGGCGAGGAACCCCTCCTGCTCGATCAGCCAGTCGCGGCTCGGTTGCGCCTGCTTGCCGCCGATGATCTCGACCACCTCGCCATTCGCGAGGCGGTGGTTGAGCGGCACGATGCGGCCATTCACGCGCGCCCCCCGGCAGCGGTGCCCGAGATCGGTGTGCACGTGGTAGGCGAAATCGATCGGGGTTGCCGCCGCCGGCAGGTCCACGACCTCGCCCTTCGGGGTGAGCGCGTAGACGCGGTCCTCGAACAGGTCCGCGCGCACGCGCGACAGGAAATCGCTGTCGGTCTCGGCCCCGGCGGGGGGCACCAGCAGCTCGCGCAGCCACTCGATCTTGCGGTCGTAGGCCGCGTCTCTCGCCGCGCCTTCCTTGTAGCGCCAGTGCGCGGCGACGCCGAGCTCGGCATGCTCGTGCATGTCGCGCGTGCGGATCTGGATCTCGAGCGGCGCCGCGCCCGGCCCGATCACCGCCGTGTGCAGCGAGCGGTACAGGTTGTCCTTGGGCGTGGCGATGTAGTCGTCGAACTCGCCCGGGATGTAGGTCCAGCGCCCGTGCACGACGCCGAGCGCCGCGTAACAGTCGGCGACGGTCGCCGTGATGACGCGGATCGCGCGCACGTCGAGCACCTGGTCGAAGGCGAGCCCCTTCTTGTTCATCTTCCGCCAGATGCTGTAGATGTGCTTCGGCCGGCCGATGACCTCGGCTGCGATGCCCGCCCTTGCGAGCTCCGCCGACACCTCGGCGATCGCCGCCTCGATCCAGCGCTCGCGGTCCACGCGCGATTCGTTGAGCTGCCCGGCAATCTGGCGGTAGCTGGCCGGTTCCAGCCAGCGGAACGCGAGGTCCTCGAGCTCCCACTTGAGCTGCCAGATGCCGAGACGGTTGGCGAGCGGCGCGTAGATCTCGCGAGTCTCCCAGGCGAGACGCAGCCGCTCGGCCTCCGTGAACTCGCGCGCGTGCCGCATGCGCCGCAGCTGGTCCGCGAGGCGCACGAGCACCAGGCGCGGGTCCGTGACGACCGCGAGCAGCATGCGCCTGAGCGCATCCGCCTGCGCGCCCGAGAGCGCCTTCTCCGGCGACCACTGTGCGCCCGCGCGGAACTCGCCGAGCCTTCCCAGTTGCGCCGCGAAGTCCGCGGCCGGCTGGCCGAACGCGGCCGCGGCGGCGGGCGCCTCGAGCATGCCGTGCGCGAGCAAAGGCTGCAGCAGTGCGCCCGCGACGATCACGCGCTCGGCCTCGAGCGCGGCGACGATCGCGGCCGTCTCCGCGCCTTGCTCCAGGGCGTCGCGCCAGCCGGCTGCCCCCGTGGACATCTCGGCCAGCGCCGCGCGCATGTCGGTGAGCGCTGCCGCTCCGGCGGCCGCTCCCGTGGTCGTCGTCTTCATGGCGAGCCGTTATCATAGCCGCATGGTGCGCATCCTCGGCCTCGACCCCGGATCGAGGGTCACGGGCTACGGCGTGGTGGACGCGGGTCAGGGCGGCGTCCGTTACGTGGCGAGCGGCTGCATCCGGGTCGGCGACGGGGCCATGGCGGGCCGGCTGCTCGCGATCCACCGCCACGTGACCGAACTCGTCGACGCCTATTCGCCCGGCGAAGTCGCGGTCGAACGGGTGTTCCTGCACAAGAACCCGGACAGCGCGCTCAAGCTGGGGCAGGCGCGCGGCGCGGCGCTCTGCGGCGCCTGCCACGCGGGCGCCGAGGTCTTCGAGTACGCGCCGCGGGCCGTGAAGCAGTCGGTCACCGGCACGGGCGCGGCCGCCAAGGGGCAGGTCCAGCACATGATCAAGGCGCTGCTGTCGCTGCAGGGCAGGCTCGCCGCGGACGCCGCCGATGCGCTCGCGATCGCGCTGTGCCATGCCCACCACCGCAACGGCCCCCACCGGCGCACGGGAGCCCGGCGGTGATCGGCCGCCTGCGCGGCCGCCTCGTGCGCAAGTCGCCCCCGGCGCTCATCGTGGACGTCGGCGGCGTCGGCTACGAGCTCGAGGCGCCGATGTCCACCTTCTACCGGTTGCCCGAGCTCGGCAGCGAGGTCGAGTTGCACACGCACCTCGTCGTGCGCGAGGACGCACACCTGCTGTACGGGTTCGCGACGGAGGAGGAGCGGCGGCTGTTCCGCGACCTGCTGCGCGTGACCGGCATCGGCCCCAAGATCGGCCTGGCGCTCCTTTCCGGCATCGACGTGCCGACCTTCCTGGCCTGCGTCGAGGCGCAGGACGTGGACGCGCTCGTGCGCATCCCGGGCATCGGCCGCAAGACCGCCGAGCGGCTGCTGGTGGAGATGCGCGACCGCATCCGCGCGCTCGGCGAGCTGCCTTCAGCCGCGGGCCGTCGCGACCCGGCCGCGGGCGCGCAGGCGGAGGCCCACGCCGCCCTGGTCGCGCTCGGGTACCGGCCGCCGGAAGCCACGCGGCTCCTGAAGTCCGTGGAAGGCGAGGGCGCGGGCACCGAGGAACTGATCCGCCGGGCGCTGCAGGCCGCGGCGCGGTAGGATCGCCGGATGATCGAGCAGGACCGGGTGACCGCGGCCACCGCCACGCGCGAGGACGAGGATCTCGCGCGCACCGTGCGGCCAAAGTCGCTCGCCGACTACATCGGCCAGGCGCCGGTCAAGCAGCAGATGGGCATCTTCATCGAGGCCGCGCGCCGGCGCGCCGAGGCGCTCGATCACGTGCTGATCTTCGGGCCGCCGGGGCTCGGCAAGACCACGCTCGCGCACATCGTCGCGCACGAGCTGGGCGTGGGATTGCGCCAGACCTCCGGGCCGGTGCTCGAGCGGCCGGGCGACCTGGCCGCGATCCTCACCAACCTGCAGCCGCGGGACGTGCTGTTCGTGGACGAGATCCATCGCCTGAGCCCGGTGGTCGAGGAAATCCTCTATCCCGCGATGGAGGACTACCAACTCGACATCCTGATCGGCGAGGGCCCCGCCGCGCGCTCGATCAAGCTGGACCTGCCGCCATTCACGCTGGTGGGCGCCACCACGCGCGCAGGGCTCCTGACGTCGCCGCTGCGCGACCGCTTCGGGATCGTGCAGCGCCTGGACTTCTACTCGCAGGACGAGATCCGGCGCATCGTGGTGCGCGCGGCCGGCATCCTCGGGCTCGAGGTGGACGCGGCGGGCGCGAGCGGCCTCGCCGAGCGCTCGCGCGGCACGCCGCGCATCGCCAACCGCCTGCTGCGCCGCGTGCGCGACTTCGCCGAGGTCCGCGCGGCGGGGCGCATCGATGCCGCGGTCGCCGCGGCGGCGCTCGACCTGCTCGAGGTGGACCGGGAGGGTTTCGACCTGCTCGACCGGCGCCTGCTCTCGACCATCATCGAGAAGTTCGCCGGCGGCCCGGTCGGCATCGACAGCCTGGCGGCCACGCTCGGCGAGGAACGCGACACGCTCGAGGACGTGGTCGAGCCGTTCCTGATCCAGCAGGGCTTCCTCATGCGCTCGGCGCGGGGGCGCGTCGCCACGGCCGCGGCCTGGCGCCACTTCGGATTGACGCCGCCGGCGGCGGATCCCGCGGGCGGCAGCCTGCCGCTGTTCCGCGGGTAGGTCCCCGGGCAGTGCCGGCCTTCTCGATTCCGGTGCGCGTCTACTGGGAGGACACGGACGCGGGCGGCGTCGTGTACTACGCCAATTACCTGCGGTTCATGGAGCGCGCCCGCAGCGACTGGCTGCGTTCGCTGGGCGTGGACCAGGCGGCCCTGATGCGGGACGAACGCCGGCAGTTCGTCGTGGTCGAAGCGCACATCCGTTACCACCAGGCGGCGCGCCATGACGACATGCTCTCGGTCTCGGTGCGGCTCGAGGAGGTGCGCGGCGCCTCGATCGTCATGTCGCAGGAGATCCGCCGCGGCGACGCCGCCGGCGAGCTGCTGATCAGCGGCACGATCCGCGCCGCCTGCGTGGATTCGGACAGCCTGCGGCCGCGGCCGCTGCCGGCGCAACTCACTTCGCTCACCTGAGGGCATCGCCTTGCCGGAATCGCATTCCCTGCTGCAGCTCATCCTCAACGCGAGCCTCGTGGTGCAGGGGATCATCGCGCTCCTGCTGCTCGCCTCGCTCGTGTCCTGGACCATCATCTTCCGCAAGCGGCAGCTGCTGCGGCAGGCGATCGTCGAGGCGAACCGCTTCGAGGGTGCGTTCTGGTCCGGCGGCGACCTCGGCAAGCTCTATCGCACGATCGAGGCCCGCGGCGAGCCCGCGACCGGCATGGAGGGCATCTTCGAGGCCGGGTTCGGCGAGTTCTCGCGGCTGCGCGCGCAGTCGGGCGGCTCGCCCGCGGAATTGCTCGAGGGCGTGCGCCGCGCGATGCGGGTGGCGCAGCTGCGCGAGATCGACCGCCTCGAGGAGAGCCTCGCGACCCTCGCGACCGTGGGCTCCACCAGCCCCTACGTCGGACTCTTCGGCACGGTGTGGGGGATCATGGGAGCGTTCCAGGGACTCGGCAACGTGCAGCAGGCGACGCTCGCGATGGTCGCGCCGGGCATCGCCGAGGCGCTGATCGCGACCGCGGCGGGCCTGTTTGCGGCGATCCCGGCCGTCGTCGCCTACAACCGCTACGCCGACAAGGTCAGCCGGCTCGAGCTGCGCTACGACGCGTTCATGGACGAGTTCTCGACGCTGCTGCAGCGCCACGCCTCGCCGCGGGCCGGCTGAGATGGCCGTGACGCAGAAGCGGCGGCGGCTCATGGGCGAGATCAACGTCGTCCCGTACATCGACGTCATGCTCGTGCTGCTCATCATCTTCATGATCACGGCGCCGCTGCTGACCCAGGGCGTTCAGGTCGAGCTGCCGGACGCCGACGCGCAGCCGATCGATCCCGAGCTCCTCCGGGACCGCGAGCCGCTGGTGCTGTCGGTGGATCGCGACGGCCGGTACTACCTGAATGTCGGCGGGGACGAGGATGCTGCCATCGAGCCGCCGGAAGTGGCGCGCCGCGCGGCCGCCGTGCTCGAGCGGGACGCCGGCGTGCCGGTGCTCGTCAAGGCGGACGAGCGCGTGCCGTACGGGAGCGTGGTCCGGGGAATGGTGATCCTGCAGCAGGCGGGCGCAAAGAGGATCGGATTCCTGACCGACCCGAAGGCGATGCGCGCGCTCGAGGAACTCGAGCGACGGCGATGAGCGCCGCGGCCCGGCCCGTCATCGCGCCTGCCGGCTGGTCGGTCGCGCTGCACCTCGCCCTCGCCGGACTGCTGTTCGTCGGGATCACGCTGCCGCAGCCGGAAGCGCCGCCCGAGATCCTTCCGATCGACGCCGTGGTCGTGGACCAGGCGGTGATCCAGGCCGCGAGCCGGCAGCGGCGTGAGGTAGAGAGACGGCAGGCGGAGGAGCGCCGCCGCGAGGAAGCCGAGGCGGAGGCGCGGCGCGAGGAGGCCGGGCGCGTCGAGCGCGCGGAAGCCGAACGCCTGGCCGAGGAAAAGCGCCGGCTCGAGGCGGAGCAGGCCGCGCAGGCGAAGGCGCGCGCGGATGCGGAGGCGAAGCGCCGGGCAGAACAGCAGGCGCAGGCGAAGGCCGCGACCGAGAGGAAGCGCGCGGCCGACGAGGCACGGCTGCGCGCCGAGCGCGAGGCCGAGCTGCGCGAGAAGCTCGCGGAGGAGGAGCGGCGAACCGGAGCCGCATTCCAGGGTCTCAAGGCGCAGTACATCCGGGCGATCCAGGCGCACGTCGAGCAGCGCTGGTTCGAGCCGCCCGGCATCGGCCAGGGGGCGAGCTGCACGGTCCAGGTGATGCAGATTCCAGGCGGCGAGGTCGTGGGCATGCGCTTCGGCGCGTGCAACGGCGGCGAGGCGATGCGCCGGTCCATCGAGACCGCCGTGAGGAACGCCTCGCCCCTGCCGCCGCCACCCGAGCCCGGCCTGTTCGAGCGCGAAGTCCGGCTCGTCTTCACTCCCAAGGAGCAGAAGCGCTGATGCGACGTCCCGGGTGGTTTCCGCTGCTGTTGTTCGTCCTCGCGGTCCCGCGCGCCGATGCGCAATTGACCGTGCAGATCCTGCGCGGCATGGCGGAAACCGTGCCGATCGCCGTCGTGCCGCTCGGCTGGGACGCGGCGGGCGCGGCGCCCTACGACGTCGCGGCCACGGTCGAGGCCGACCTCGGGCGCAGCGGACGCTTCCAGCCGCTGCCGCGGGACCGGATGCTCGAGTTCCCGCATGACGCGGCGGGCGTCGACGTCGCCGACTGGCGCATGCTCAAGGTGGACTATGTGGTCGTCGGGCAGCTCTCGCCGCTGCCGGACGGGCGAATCGAACTGCGCTACGAGCTGGTGCAGGCCGCGACCGGCGAGCGCCTGCTCGGCGCGACGCTGCCCGCGGACCGCGGGGCCCTCAAGCTCGCGAGCCACCGGGTGTCGGATGCGATCTACGAGCGCATCCTCGGCGTGCGCGGCGCCTTCTCGACGCGCATCGCCTACGTCGCGGTGGACGGACCCGCGGGCGCTCGGGGCTACCGGCTGGTGGTCGCGGACGCGGATGGCGCGAACGAGCGCGTCGCCTTCGAGTCGCCGCAGCCGATCCTGTCGCCGGCCTGGTCGCCCGACGGGCGCGAGCTCGCCTACGTCTCCTTCCACAGCGGCCTGCCGGCCGTGTACGTGCAGACGCTACGCACCGGCGAGCGCACGCGGGTCTCCGCCTACTCGGGCATCAACGGCGCGCCCAGCTTCTCGCCGGACGGCAGCCAGCTCGCGCTCGCGCTGTCGCGCCGCGACGGCAACGTGGACATCTACGTGCTGACGCTCGCGAGCAAGGACCTGCGGCGGCTGACCGACGACCCGGCGATCGACACGGAGCCCGCGTGGACGCCGGACGGGCGCTCGATCTACTTCACGTCGGACCGCGCCGGCGCCCCGCAGGTGTACCGGCTCGGGCTCGGCGCCGGCGAGCGGCCGCGGCGCATCACCTTCGACGGCAGCTACAACGCGCGGCCGCGGGTCTCGCCCGACGGGCGCGAGCTCGCCGTCGTCACGCTCGACCGCGGCGCCTACCGCATCGCCGCGGTGGACGCCGAGCGCGGCACGCTGCGCGTGCTCTCGAATGGCCGCCTCGACGAGTCGCCCTCGTGGGCGCCGAACGGTGCCGACGTCATCTACGCGACGCGCGAAGGCGGCCGCGGGGTGCTCGCGATCGTCGCCGCGGACGGACGCGTCCAGCAGCGCCTCGCGGCCAGCGCCGGCGAGGTGCGCGAGCCCGCATGGTCGCCGTTCCCGCGATGAACGGCCGTGACGGCGCGCGGTCCCTTGTGCTAGTAAGGACCCGGCCCGCGGCCGGGCCGGAACCGGAGAGAGGAGTACGTACGATGCGGTTGTTGCCCGCCCTGCTGATCGTCGCCATCGCGGCCGGACTCGCCGGCTGCCCCAGGAAGCCGACCACGGTCGCCGAGGCCCCGGCTGTCACGCCCACCGCGCCGCAGGAAGGCGCCGGCACCGGCGCGGACGAGGCACAGGTGGGCCAGGCGCGCGACCTGGCGGCGGAGGGCGCGGCGGTGGGCGCGGCGCCCGCGGGTGTCGCGACGGTCATCTACTTCGACTTCGACCGCAGCGACATCCGTCCCGAGTTCACGGGCCTCATCAACGCCCATGCCAGGCATCTCGCGGGGGCGCCGGGCACGCGCGTGCGGCTCGAGGGCCACACCGACGAACGCGGGTCGCGCGAGTACAACATCGCGCTCGGCGAGCGGCGCGCCCAGGCGGTGCGCCGCGCGCTCATGTTGCAGGGCGCGGGCGACGCCCAGCTGACGACCGTGAGCTACGGCGAGGAGCGACCCGCCGCCGAGGGCAGCGAGGAGCCGGCGTATGAAAAGAACCGGCGCGTCGAAATCATCTACGGCCGGTAACCGGCCGACCATGCGCGTCCGGCGGCACGCGGCCCTCGCGATGCTCGCGGCGATCGCCGCCCTGCCCGCCGCGGCGCAGACGCGCGGCGAGCGCATCGAGGCGCTGGAAGCGCGCATGGAGGCCGTGGAGCGCCAGCTCCAGAGCGGGGCGCTCATCGAGATGGCGCGCCAACTCGAGGCCCAGGATGCGGAGTTGCGCCGCCTGCGCGGCGAGATCGAGCGCCTGCAGCATGAGCTGGAGCGCAGCCGCGGCCAGCAGCGGGACCAGTACGTGGATCTCGACACGCGCCTGCGCGCCGCGGAAGCCGCAGTCGCGGCCGCCCAGTCGGGAATCCCCGCCACGGGGCCCGAGGGCGAGTACCAGGCCGCGTTCGACCTGCTGAAGGACGGCAAGTATGCGGAGGCGACCGTCGCGCTCCGGGAGTTCATCGGCCGGCACCGCGACCACGAGCTCGCCTCGAACGCGCTCTACTGGCTGGGCGAGGCGCATTACGTGCAGCGCGACTTCCAGGCCGCGCTCGCCGCCTTCGACGGCGTCCTCAAGGACTATCCCGGCGCGCGCAAGTCCCCGGATGCGCTGCTCAAGGCCGGTTACTGCCAGTACGAACTCAAGCGCTATGATGCCGCCCGCGCAACGCTCACGCGCCTCGCGCAGGAATTCCCGGAGTCCCCGGCAGCCGCGGAGGCCGCGACGCGCCTCGACCGGATGAAGGCCGAGGGGCGCTGAGGAGGGACCGATGTCCGCCGAAGCCGCCGCGGTGCCCGCCGCGGCGCGTCTCAGGATCACCGAAACGTTCCTCTCGCTGCAGGGCGAAGCGGACGCCGTCGGCTGGCCGACATTCTTCATCCGCCTGACCGGCTGCCCGCTGCGCTGCCACTACTGCGACACCGCCTATGCCTTCGAAGGCGGCGAGTGGCGCACGGTCTTCGCGCTGCTGGAGGAGGCTCGCGCCTCCGGCGCGCGCCACGTCTGCGTGACGGGCGGCGAGCCGCTGGCGCAGAAGCCGTGCCGCGGCCTGCTCGCGGCGCTGTGCGACGCGGGCTTCGCGGTCTCGCTGGAGACGAGCGGGGCGATCGACGCGGGCGACGTGGATCCTCGCGTCGCGCGGGTCATCGACGTCAAGACGCCGGGCTCCGGCGAGTCCGGGCGCAATCTCGGCCTGGCGCGGCAGAAGCTGCGGCCGACCGACCAGCTCAAGTTCGTCATCTGCGGCCGCGCGGACTACGAATGGGCACGCGAGCGGGTGCTCCGCGAGCGGCTCGATGCCGCCTGCCCGGTGCTGTTCTCGCCCTCCTGGCAGCAGCTTCCGGCGCGCGAGCTTGCGGACTGGATCCTCGCCGACCGTCTGCCGGTTCGATTCCAGCTGCAGCTGCACAAGGTCCTCTGGGGCGATGTCCAGGGCCGCTGAGACAGGCCACAGGCCCCCCGCCGCGGTTGTGCTCCTCTCCGGAGGCCTCGACTCGGCGACGACGCTCGCCATCGCGCGCGCAGACGGCTTCCGCTGCCACGCGCTGTCCTTCGACTACGGCCAGCGCCATCGCCCCGAGCTCGAGGCCGCGCGGCGCGTGGCGCAGGCGCTCGGCGCCTGCGAGCACCGCATCCTGCCGAT
>DATBLN010000124.1:0-13301 GCA_036555345.1 Steroidobacteraceae bacterium | reverse complement strand
TTCCTTGCCGAAGGAACCCAGAGGGTGCGGGAGTGATCGGGGTGAAGATGCGGGCGCCGTCCACGAAGCCGGGTCTCTTGACGCTCACGATCAAGGACAAGAGCGCGCTGTACCTCGCCTACATGCCATTCGTGAGGAACGGCGGCCTGTTCATCCCGACGAATTCCAGCTACCGGCTCGGTGACGAGGTGTTCATGCTCCTCAACCTCATGGGCGAGGAGGAGAAGCTGCCGGTCGCCGGCCGGGTCATCTGGCTGACCCCCAAGGGCGCACAGGGCAAGCGCACGGCGGGCATCGGTGTCCAGTTCAGCGAACAGGACCGCGGCACCACGCAGAAGAAGATCGAGTCCTACCTCGCCGGCGCGCTCGGCGGCGACAAGGCCACGCACACGATGTGATGAAATAGGGGACACACCCCTATTTCTGCGGAAATAGGGGTGCGTCCCCTATTTCATTCAGGGCCGAGCCGGTTTCCCGAGATGCCGCCCTGCAGGCAGTAGGCGTCGTAGCCGCGCTCCGACAGCAGGAACGCCGCGGCCGAGCTGCGCCGGCCGGTGTCGCAGACGACGACGTACGGCACCTTGGGATCGAGCGTCTTCACCTTCAGCCGGATGAAGTACAGCGGGACGCTGATCGCGCCCTCGAGGTGGAAGCCCTCGTACTCCGACGGCAGGCGCACGTCGAGCCAGCGCGCGCCGCGCGCGATCAGTTCGCGCGCGTGCTCGAGGTCCACCCAGTGCAGCAGCGGCTCATTGAGGAGCTCGTTGAAGTCCTGCTTGCCGAGCCGGACCAGCGCGCCATCGGTCAGCATCGTGATCGTCGCATTGCGCTTGCCGTCCGAGATCAGGGCCTCCTCGCCGAAGGACTCGCCGACGCCGAGTTCCGCGAGCTTGAGGCCGTCGCGGTTCATCGGCGTCTCGCGCGTGACCACGGCCGTGCCTTTGGTGATGACGTAGAAATAGTCGCCCTCGGCGCCCTGCTTGATGACGACCTCGCCGGCCTTGCAGACCACGTGCTGCATGCGCATGAAGAGCGCCTGCAGGTTCGCGGGCGGGATGCGGTGGAACGCCTTGGTCTGCAGCAGCACCGTCATCCAGTCATCGGCGTCGGCCGTGGCCGCGCCGGAGATCTCGCTCACCTCGTAGGTGCCGGTCTGGTCCCAGGTGAGCAGCACGTCGAGCAGGTCGGAGTCGATCGAGATGAAGGTGATGTCGGACAACGCCCGCCCCGTGAACCGGCGCGGCTGCCCCGGCGCGATTGCGATGCGCGACTCCGGCGTGCCGCCGCGCAGCATCGACACCGTCCGGTCGCCGACACGCAGCTCGACCTCGCCGCTCACGAGGTAGATGGTGCGCTTGTCGGAGTCCCCTTCCTTGAACAGCACGCGGCCGGCATCGAGTTCCTGCAGCCGGGTCTTGCGCGCAAGCGCGTGCAGATTCTCGCGCTTCAGCCCGTCGAGCGGGCTGAAGCCGCGCAGGATCTCAAGGTCGACTGGCTTCTGTTCATCCATCATGGTCATCCACTGGCGTCCGCGGCGGTGCAGGTCCGGTCCCGCGCCGCCTCACGCTAGCATACCAATCAGCGGGCCGCGGCGAAGGCGGCCCAGCCGGAATCGGGCCTGAAGCGCGGCCCGTGCGTCGCCGCGAGCTCCTCGAGCCGCGCGGTGATCGCCGCGACGCCGCGCGCGCGCGCATAGTGCAGTGGCCCGCCGCGGAATGGCGCGAAACCGGTGCCGAAGATCATCCCGGCATCCAGCAGGTCCGCGTCCTCGACCACGCCTTCACGCAGGCAGCGCACGGCCTCGTTGAGGTACTGCAGAACGAGCCGGTCCTCGAGGTCGGCCGGCGCCCGTCCCTGCGCGTCCGGCTTCAGCGCCTTGCCATCGCGCCACTCGTAATAGCCTCTGCCGGTCTTGCGGCCGAGATGGCCCTTGGCGAGCAGCTCCGCCGTGCCCCTCGGCACCGGCATGCCGAACGCGTCGGCGAGGATCCGGCCGACGTGCGCGGCGACGTCGAGGCCGACGGTGTCGGCGAGTTCGATCGGGCCCATCGGCATGCCGAACTTCACCGCCGTGCGGTCGATCAGCGCGAGTGGCACGCCCTCGTCGGCGGCCAGCATGGCCTCCGTCATGTACGGCATCAGGATGCGGTTGACGACGAAGCCCGGCGAGCTCCGGCACGGCAATGGCAGCTTGTCGAGCCTGCGCGTGAAGGCGAGGGCGTCCTCGACGATGTCCGCGCGCGTCTGCTGCGAGCGGATGATCTCGACCAGCATCATCTTGGCGACCGGATTGAAGAAATGCAGGCCGAACAGTCGTCCCGGGTCCGCGAGCCCCTTCGCGAGCTCCTCCAGCACGATGCTGGAGGTATTGGTCGCCAGCAGCGCGTCGGGCTTCATGCGCGGTTCGAGCCTGGCATAGAGGTCGCGCTTGGCGTCCGCATTCTCGAAGATCGCCTCGATCACGATGTCCGCGCGCGGCACGCCCGCGCCCTCGACGTCGGCCGTGAGCCGCGCCGCCATCTCGGCTGCCTTCGCCGGGTCGCGCGCCCGCTTCGCGAAGAATTCCTGCGCCCGCTTGAGCGCCGGCTCCACGTACTTCATCTCGCGGTCCTGCAGCGTGACCGCGAGCCCGCGCGAGGCGCACCAGGCGGCGATGTCGCCGCCCATGACGCCCGCGCCGACCACGTGCACGTGCCCGACCCTGCGGCGGGACTGGCCGCCCAGGGCCTTGAGCCGGTTCTGCAGGAAGAACACCCGCACCAGGTTCCGCGACTGCCCGGACAGGAACAGCTTCGCGATCGAGCGCGCCTCGGCCTCGAACGCCGCGGCGCCATGGCCGCCATGGCGCTCGAACAGGTCCACGATCGCGTACGGGGCGGGGTAGTGCGCCGGGTTGGCGCGCCGCGCCACCTGCCTGCGCGTCTGCGACGCGACGACGCTGCGGACGATGGGCCAGGCGAGCAGGCGCTGCGCGAGCGGAGCGCGCCGCGGCGGCGGCGCGGTGAGCGCGACGTCCCGCGCCGTGGCGTCCAGCTTCTCGCGCGGCACGAGGCGGTCGATCAGGCCGAGCCGCAGCGCCGCATCGCCGCGCAGCGACTTGCCCGTCAGCATGAGGTCGAGCGCCGCCGGCACGCCGATGAGCGCGGGCGCGCGCACCGTGCCGCCGAAACCCGGGTGGATGCCGAGCATCACCTCGGGCAGTCCCAGGTTGAGCCGGCCGTCATCGGCGCCGACGCGGTAGCGGCAGCTGAGGGCGAGCTCGAGGCCCCCGCCGAGGGCGAAGCCGTGGATCGCGGCGACCGTCGGCATCGGCAGCGCCTCGATGCGGTCGAAGACCTGCTGGCCGGTGCGCACCAGGCGGTACGCCTGCTCGAGGTCGCTGAGGCCGGTGAACTCCGTGATGTCGGCGCCGGCGATGAACCCGCTGTCCTTGGCGGAACGGACCACGAGCGCCCGGGGCCGGGCGGCCTCGACCTCGGCCAGGCGGTCGTTGAGTTCGCGCATGACGACGCTGCCGAGCGTATTGGCGCTTGCGCCCTGCTGGTCGAGCGTGAGCCACGCGACCCCGTCCGCGTCCGTTTCAAGGCGCCAGTGCGCCGGCTGGTGCGACATCGATGCGGTTCTCCCCCGGGCCGGAGACACGATTATGCACGCCGCGGGTGGGTCACGCCCCCGTCGTCACGGCCGCATCCGCCGCGCGCACGCGCCGCGGCTCGACCTCGAAGTCGAACACGAGCGGCAGGTGATCCGAGAGCGGCACGGCGGGGATGTCGAAGCCCTTCGGCTGGATGCCCTGGCCGTACAGGATGAAGTCGAGTTCCTTGCGCGGCCACCGGCTGGGATAGGAGGGCAGGCCGGCGATGTTGGCGCTGCGCAGTCCCGCGGCCTGCATGAACAGGTAGATCTCGTGCTCGCCCCAGAAGGTGTTGAAGTCCCCGGCGACGATCACCGGCTTGGTCTGGCGCCGCACGAGCTGGTGCAGGTGGCGCAGCTGGTAGTGGCGATGGCGGAACTTGAGCGACAGGTGCACGAGGAACACGGCCACGTCCTCGAGCTCCAGCTCGATGATGAGCTTCTTGATGCCGGTGTCGAAGTAATGGAAGCGCTCGCCGTGCACGCGCGGCGCCGCCAGGAAGGCGTTGGCCTGCTTGCGAACGATCGGCATGAACTGGTTGATCGAGTCCTCGCCGTACTTGCACTGGTAGGTCGAGAAGTGCGACAGGTGGCTCGCGATGAATTCGGCCTGGTTGATCATGCCGCTGCGGATCGAGCCGGTGTCCACCTCGATCAGGCCGACGACGTCGGGATCGCGGCTGGCGATGAAATCGGTGATCCGCTCGAGCACCTGGCGGCTGCTGCGCAGGTAGCCGGCACCCGGCACCGGCAGGTGGAAGGAAGGGCCGGTGCCGGTGGCGTAGCGGATGTTGTAGACCAGCAGGCGCATCAGGCGGCGTATCCGGATCGCGGCAAAAGACGTATTCTAGGAGGAGCGACGCGTCCGGGAGTTCTACCGTGACGGAAAAGAACCCGATCCGCCTTTTCGTGACCCACCTGTACGCGCCCGACGAGGCGTACTTCCGGGTCTTCGAGTACCTCGAGAGCCAGCCGAACTTCTTCTACGCGAACCTGGCGACGCCGGAGAAGCCGCCGCGCAGCAAGGAGAAGGAGGCGATCCGCGAGGACCTGCGCCGGCAGATGGCGGAGGCCGAGGTCGTGGTCCTGCTGTCGTCGCTGCACGCGCGCGACCCGGTGCTGATCGAGTACCAGGGGCTCTACGCCCAGTCCTGCGACAAGCCGTTGATCGTCATGGAGCCCTTCGGCACGACCGAGGCCGTGCCGGCGAAGCTGCGCGAGATGGCGGACGAGGTGGTGCCGTGGAACGGGCGGGAGATGGCGGACGCGATTCGCCGCCAGGCGCGTCACGAGGACACGACGCGCTGGGACACGATCGAATTCAAGCTCGATTGACGCTGATCAGCGTCGGGATGCGCACCGTGGGCGATTCCACCCCTGGTGCGCCCCGCGCATGGCCCTGGCCGTTCTTCGGCTGCACGGCCGTCACGGTCCGGTGCAGGGCGTCCAGGAGCGCCACGATGCGCTGGGCGCAGTCGTCGGCTTCTCCCATGGACATCTTGCGCACGGTGGCCGCGACCGCGGTCTCGCCCTGGAACGGGCGCACGCGCGTCATGGCGAGGCGCAGCGCCTCGAAGTCCGGGCGCAGTTCGGTCGGCATCTCGGAGACGGCAAGGTCCTCGAGATAGCGTGACCAGGCGTCGGTCAGGCGTTGTTTCAATCCAGAAGACTTGGCCAGCTCGAGCGTGGCCTTGTGCAGACTCTCCCAGGCGGCGACATTCACGGCGACCGTACTCCCTCGGCAAATGTCATTTCGAATCTGATGGAAAAGTACTGGACCTCTGGCAGGCTCTCGCCGTGTATCGGTTCGATATTCCCCGTTACATCAAATCGATACGGGCTGAATATAGCGCGATTTCCCGGATAGGGAAGAGCCCTGGAGGCAAGTTTCTTGCGCCCCGTCAAGAAATTTCGTTCTATAGTTCCAAAATCGTTGGTTGAACGCGAGCGATCATGGCCGAGGGTGCGGCTCAAAAGCAGGTTTCGATCCTGGCGGCGCTGGCCCAGGTGACGCGCCTGCAGATCCTCTCCCGCGTGGCGGAGGCAGGCCCCCGGGGCGCGGCCGCTGGCGAGATCGCCCGGGCCGTGCGCTGCCCGGCCTCGACTCTTTCGTTTCACCTCAAGGAGTTGAGCCGCACCGGGCTGCTGGAAGGCCAGCCCCGGGGCCGGTTCGTCATCTATCGCCTGCAGCGGGAGGCGCTGCGGGATCTGGCCAGGTTCCTGGCGGGGCTGGCCGGCGAGGGGGAGGCCGCCAGGCCCCGCAAGCCGCCCGGCCGCGGCAACCGGCCTGCCCGCGCCAGCGACCGCAGCCAGCTGTCCATGTTCGGCGACTGAAAGGACGCGGCGCGGTCAGTTGCGCACGAGGTGGGCCACGAACTGGTCCACCGCCATGGCGTCGAGCCGGGCCGGGTCGCGGAACAGCGCCTCGATCTGCCGGCGCTGCCTGTCCGGGTAGATCGCCGGCAGCGATTCCTCGAATTTCCGCACGAGCACGGGGTAGCCCTCGGCGCGGCGCCGCCGGTGCCCGATGGGCGCGTCCACGGCGATGCGCCCGGTCGAAGTGCCGTCGCGGAAGAACGCCTGGATGGCGTTGCCGATGTAGCGCTTGTCGGCGGCGTAATAGTCCCTCGTGAACTCCGGGTTCTCGCGCACCTCCATGCGCGCGCGCAGCGCGTCCACACGCGGGTCCCGGGCCACCTCGTCCTCGTAGTCGCCGGCGGTCAGCCGGCCGAAGATGAGCGGGATCGCCACCATGTACTGGAGGCAATGGTCGCGGTCCGCCGGGTTCGCGAGCGGGCCGGTCTTGTCGATGATGCGCACGCCCGGCTCCTGGGTCTCGATCACGATACGATCGATGTCGTCGAGGCGGCCGTGCACCGAGGGGTGCAGCTGCATCGCGCACTCGACTGCGGTCTGGGCATGGAACTCCGCGGGGTAGCTGATCTTGAAGAGCACGTTCTCCATGACGTAGCTGCCGAAGGGCTGCGGGTACCGGAACGGCTGGCCGCGGAACAGCACGTCGTAGAAGCCCCACTTCGGCGCCGACAGCGCCGAGGGATATCCCATCTCGCCGGTCATCGCGATGAGCGCGTGTCGCACGCCGCGGCTCGTCGCGTCGCCCGCCGCCCAGCTCTTGCGCGAGCCCGTGTTCGGCGCGTGCCGGTAGGTGCGCAGCGCCCCGCCGTCGAGCCAGGCGTTCGACACCGCGTTGACGACCTGGTCGATCGTGCCCCCGAGCATGGCGGTGGCGACGGCGGTCGTCGCGACGCGCACCAGGATCACGTGGTCGAGGCCGACCCGGTTGTAGGCATTCTCGAGCGCGGTGACGCCCTGGATTTCGTGCGCCTTGATCATCGCGGTCAGGAGGTCGCGCACGGTGAGTGGCTCGCGCCCGGTGGCCGTGGCGCGCCGCGACAGCCAGTCGGCGACCGCGAGGATGCCGCCCAGGTTGTCGGAGGGATGGCCCCATTCCGCCGCGAGCCAGGTGTCGTTGAAGTCGAGCCAGCGCACCATGGCGCCGATGTTGAACGCCGCCTGGACCGGGTCGAGCTCGTAGCTCGTGCCCGGCACCCGGGCGCCGCCCGCCATCGTCGCGCCGGGCACGACCGGGCCGAGCAGGCGCGTGCAGGCGGGGAAGGCGAGCGCCTGGAAGCCGCAGGCGAGCGTGTCCATCAGGCAGTAGCGGGCTGTCTCGTAGGCGACGGCGCTGTCGATGCGGGCGTCGCGCGCGTAGCCCGCGATGTCGACGAGCACGCGATCCGGGGCAGGCCGCTCAGCCGAGCGGATGTCGTGTTGGCTCATGTGGGTTCCGGGGTCCTCAGCGTTGGTCGGGCGGCGGCACCTTGCGCGGTGCCGGGCCGGTGTAGTTCGCGCTCGGGCGGATGATCTTGCCGTCCTCGCGCTGCTCGATCACGTGCGCGCCCCAGCCGGTCGTGCGCGAGACCACGAACAGCGGTGTGAACATGGCGGTCGGCACGCCCATGAGATGGTAGGAAACGGCGCTGTACCAGTCGAGGTTCGCAAACATGTTCTTGGTCTCGCGCATCACGGCCTCGATGCGCTCGGCGACCCGGAACATGCCGAGATCGCCCGCCTCCTCGGCGAGGCCGCGCGCCACGCGCTTGATCACCTCGTTGCGGGGGTCGGCGACGGTGTAGACCGGGTGGCCGAAGCCGATCACGACCTCGCGGGCCGCGACGCGGCGGCGGATATCGGCCTCCGCCTCGTCGGGATCCCGGTAGCGCTGCTGGATCTCGAGCGCGACCTCGTTGGCGCCGCCATGCTTCGGGCCGCGCAGCGCGCCGATCGCGCCCGCGAGGCAGGAGTGCATGTCGGAACCGGTGCCCGCGATGACGCGCGCGGTGAAGGTCGAGGCGTTGAATTCGTGCTCCGCATACAGGATCAGCGAGGTGTGCATCGCGCGCACCCAGGAGCGCGGCGGCTCACGCCCGTGCAGCAGGCGCAGGAAGTGGCCGCCGACCGAGTCGTCGCGGGTCTCGACCTCGATGCGCCGCCCGCCATGCGCAAAGTGATGCCAGTAGCAGAGCATCGAGCCGAGCGATGCGATCAGGCGGTCGAGGATCGCGCGGGCGCCGGCGGCGTCGTGGCCGGGCGCCTCCGGCGCCTCGCAGCCCTGTACCGACACGGCCGTGCGCAGCACGTCCATCGGGTGCGAGCCGGCCGGGAGCAGTTCGAGCGCCGCGCGCATCCTCGGCGAAAGTCCGCGCAGCGCCACGAGCCGCGCCTTGTAGGCGGCGAGCTCGGCCGCGTTCGGCAGCTTGCCGTGCACCAGCAGGTAGGCGATCTCCTCGAATTCGCAGCTCTCGGCGATGTCCAGGATGTCGTAGCCGCGGTAGTGCAGGTCGTTGCCGCTCGTCCCGACGGTGCAGAGGGCCGTGTTGCCCGCCGGCACGCCGGAAAGGGCGACCGATTTCTTCGGTTTGAAGGCGGCGTCGCCGGTGGCGGTCATCCTCATCGCTCCTGGTCGCGGCTGAAGAGTTCGTCGAGCTTCTGCTCGTAGGCCTGGTATCCGAGCACGTCATACAGTTCGGCGCGCGTCTGCATGCGGTCGACGACCGCGCGCTGGCTGCCGTCCTGGCGGATCGTGGCGTACACGGCGAGCGCCGCCTGGCTCATCGCGCGGAAGGCCGACAGCGGGTAGAGCACGAGGCGCACGCCCGCGGCGCCCAGCTCCGCGGTCGTGAAGAGCGGCGTGCGGCCGAATTCGGTGATGTTGGCGAGCACCGGAACCGGCAGGGCGCGCGTGAACCCGCGGTACTCGTCGAGCGTGGCGAGGGCCTCGGCGAAGATCATGTCGGCGCCGGCCTCGACGTAGGCGGCCGCGCGGTCGATCGCGGCCTGCTGGCCTTCGACGGCGTGCGCGTCGGTGCGCGCCATGACGACGAATCCCGGGTCGGTGCGGGCGTCGACGGCGGCGCGGACGCGGTCCGACATCTCCGCGGCGCTGACCAGCGCCTTGCCGGGCCGGTGACCGCAGCGCTTGGCCTGTACCTGGTCCTCGAGGTGCATGCCCGCCGCCCCCGCGCGGATCAGCTCGCGGGTGGTGCGCGCGATCGAAAACGCGGCGCCCCAGCCGGTGTCGGCGTCCACCAGCAGCGGCAGGTCGCAGGCGCCCGCGATCCGCCGCGTGTCCTCGCAGACGTCGTTGAGGCTCGTGATGCCGAGGTCCGGCAGGCCGAAGGACGCATTCGCCACGCCGGCCCCCGAGAGGTAGACGGCGCGGAAGCCGCAGCGCGCCGCGAGCAGGGCGCTGTAGGCATGGGTCGTGCCGACGACCTGCAGCGGCCGTTCCTCGTCAATGGCCGCGCGCAGCCGCTGCCCGGGGGATGCGTGATCCATAATAAATATGATACCGCCGGATGCCCATGATCCCGCTGGATTTTGCGCGCCCGGTGGCGGGTGATACGCTTGCGTACAACAAACGTGAGGGGGGCCTCGCCCGTTTGTTCCAGAGTCCTACAGAAGGCTCCCACGACAGGAGTCCCCAATGACTGACCATCGCATGTGCCGCAGGGCAATCGCGTCCGGAGTAGTGCTGGCCCTGGCGGGAGCCGCGGCGTCCGCCGAGGAATCCACGAGCCTCGGCGAGGTCATCGTGACCGCGCAGAAGCGCGCCGAGTCGCTGCAGGACGTGCCGCTGGCCGTCAGCGCCGTCTCCGGCGCCAAGATCGCCGCGGCCGGCATCATGAAGATCGAGGACCTCAAGAACTACGTGCCGACGCTGTTCATGACCGAGACGGCGATCGGGAACAACATCTCCATCCGCGGCATCTTCTCCGGCGTGAACCCGGGCTTCGAGCAGTCGGTGGGCACCTACGTGGATGGCATCTACCGCGGCCGCCCGCAGCAGACGCGCGCCCCGTTCCTGGACCTCGAGCGGGTCGAGGTGCTGCGCGGGCCGCAGTCCATCCTGTTCGGCAAGAACAGCGTCGGCGGCGCGCTCAACATGACGACGGCGCGGCCGACCGAGGAGTTCGAGGCGATGGTCTCGGCCCTGTACGAGCCGGAATACGAGGAGCAGGAATTCACCGCCTACGTCTCCGGGCCGTTCACGGAACGCTTCCGTGGGCGACTGGCGGCCCGCTACCGCGAGGTCGATGGCCACCTCTCGAACCCGACGCTCGGCACCGATGACCCGAGCCGCGAGGAGACGACCGCGCGCGCCTGGCTTGAATGGGACATCAGCGACCGCGTGACGGCGTCCCTCAAGGCCGAAATGGGCGAGTTCGACGTCACCGGGCGGCAGATCGAGATCGACCAGGAGACGCCGATTCCGGCCGGGCCGTTCACCGGGCTCACGTACGCGCAGGTGCTGGTCAACGTCTTCGGCCAGAGTGCGACCGTTCTGAACAACACGCCCGACTTCGTGCGTTCGTCCAACGGCGATTTCAGCAACAATGACTCAGAGGAGTTCGTGCTGCAGGTGGACTGGCAGGTCGGCGACAGCACGGTCACGTCGATCACCGGCTATTCGAAGTACGATTTCAGCGAGCTCTGCGACTGCGATTTCACCGGCGCCAACATCTTCAACGTCGGCATGGCCGAGGAGTTCGACCAGACCAGCCAGGAATTGCGCCTGACCTCGCCGACCGGCGGGACGCTGGACTATATCGTTGGCGTCTACTACGAGACGTCGGACCTCATGTTCTTCGATTCGATCCAGGTTCCGGCCAACAGCATTCTAATGGCGGCCGTCAATCCATTCGTGGCCTCCACCGGTACTCCGCGGTTCTTCGCGCAGGACTCGAAGAGCTATTCGGGCTTCGCGCAATTTACCTGGAATGTGTCGGAAGAATTTCGCTCGACGCTGGGGTTGCGGTACACGAAGGATGAGAAGGATGCGTCACGCTCACTGGCGATCACCGGCATCGACGGCGCTCCGCTGACCGGCATGCAGGCAGTCGTCGCGCCGATCGTCTACCGCGACGGCTTCAACGTACGGGCGCACCAGATCTCCGGCTCGCGCGAAGAGGACCAGATGCTGCCGTCCCTGACGTTCGAATGGGAGCCGGACGACACGACGATGATGTACGTCTCCTGGAGCAAGGGCTCCAAGGCGGGAGGTTTTGACGCGCGCTCGAACAACTCGCCGATTCCGCCGACGCCGGTGTGTACGGCGCCGAACACCCCGCCCGGATGCACGCCATTGAGGGGAGTCGGCAGTTTCGAATACAACGAGGAGCGTGCGACCAATCTGGAACTGGGAGCAAAGCTGCGGATTGGCGGCGCATTTGAAATGAACGCGGCGCTCTACAAGACGGACTTCAAGAACCTGCAGGTCAGCACATTTGACGGCGTGCTCGGCTTCAACGTCAGGAACGCCGGTGAGGCCGAGATCAAGGGCCTGGAGCTCGATATGCGCTGGCAGGCGACCGAGCACCTGTTGTTGTCGAGCAGCCTGGCCTACACGGACTTCGAATTCCTCGACTACATCGGCCAGTGCTTTCCGGGGCAGCCATCGGATGCGGGTGACGGTCTGAACTGCAACTACAAGGGCAAGACCAACGAATTCGTCGCACCGTGGGTCATCACGCTCGGCGGCTCCTACGTGCGACCGATCGGGGCCAGCCTCCGGCTGCAGGCGGGCGCAGACGTGTACTACAGTGACAAGTACTTCGTCGCGCCGACCCTTGACCCCAAGCAGATGCAGGAGTCGTACTACAAGGTCAATGCGCGAATCGGCATCGGCAGCCAGAGCGGCAGTTGGGACGTCTCGCTGATCGGCAAGAATGTGTTCGACGAGCAGATCCTGCCGTACGGCAACGTGACACCACTGGCCAGCCTGTTCGGGGCATTCAGTTCCTGGCGCTTCGTCGAGCCCGGACGCTCGGTCGCCATCCAGGGCACGGTCCGGTTCTGAGCCGGCCATGACAGGGCCCCGGCCCCGACGACGGGCCGGGGCCCTGTTACTTTCCGGAAGCAGGCGGCAGACGTCATGCGGCTCGTGACATTCAGGCAGCCCTCCGGCGGTGCGCCGAGGCCGGGCGCCCAGCTGGCGGACGGCGCCGTCCTCGACCTCTTGCTGGCGTCGGGCGGTGCCGCTGCCTTCGAATCGGTCCTGGCCCTGATCGAGGCGGGCCCGCAGTCCTGGGAGACGGCCCGCCGGCTTGTGGCGGGCGCCCCGCGCGGCGCCGTGCTGGGTCCGGGGCAGTTCATGCAGCTCGCCCCGATGCCTTGCCCGCCGCAGATCCGCGATTTCATGTGCTTCGAGAAGCACGTGATCCAGGCATTCGGCGCGGCGTTTCGCATGCGGGCAACCCGCGCGGCAACCGCCGAGGAGAAAGCGGCGCTGCTCGCGCAGGCCGATGCCAACCGGCCGCCGCCGGTGTGGTACGAGCGGCCGCTGTACTACAAGGCGAACCGCTTCTCCATCAGCGGCCCCGGCGACACGATCCGCTGGCCTGCCTACAGCCGCCTGATGGATTACGAGTGCGAGCTCGCCTGCGTGATCGGCCGCCCGGGCGCGGACATCCCGAAAGCGCGGGCGCGGGAGCATATCTTCGGTTGGACGATCTTCAACGACTTCAGCGCGCGCGACGCTCAGGGCGCGGAGATGCCGGGCGGACTGGGCCCGGCCAAGGGCAAGGACTTCGACGGGGCCAATGCCTTCGGGCCCTGCATCGTGACCGCCGACGAGATCCCGGACCCCTATGACCTGGCGATGATCGTGCGCGTGAACGGGCAGGAACGCTCGCGCGGCAGCACGCGCGACATGCACTGGAAGTTCGAGGACGTGATCGCCTACGTCAGCCAGGGCGAGACGCTGCACGCGGGAGAGATCCTCGGCAGCGGGACCGTCGGCGACGGCTGTGGGCTCGAGCACCTGAGGTTTCTCGAGGACGGCGACCGCGTCGAGATCGAGATCCCGCCGATCGGCGTGCTCGAGAATCGCGTCGTGCGCGGCACCGGAGCCGCCTGATGGCCGCGCGCCCGTTCCGCCGCGGGCTCGAGGAGCTCGGCAACGGCCTCTATGCCTGGATGCAGCCGGACGGCGGCTGGGGCTGGTCGAACGCAGGCTTCATCCGCGACGGCGAGGAGTCGCTGCTCGTCGATACGCTGTTCGACGAGCCGCTGACCGCCGCCATGCTGCAGGCGCTCGAGCGCGCGACCGGCATCGCGCCGGAGCGCATCGGCACGCTCGTCAACAC
>DATBLN010000092.1:0-5249 GCA_036555345.1 Steroidobacteraceae bacterium | reverse complement strand
GTCGTTGTGGCCGTCGAACAGGATGGCGTCGTCCAGGACCTTCCTGGCGTGCTCGAGGGCGGCGTCGGCATGGGCCGCGCCCGCGATGGCGAGCGCGAGCGTGGCGGCGAGGTGAGTGGCGGTTCGCATGGGGCTTCCTTCCTCAGGCCTTCTGTCGTTCGGCAATGAAATCATCGATCCGGCGCGCGAGCACGACCATCGGCACGCCGCCGGTCATGACCACCGCGTCGTTGAACTCGCGGAAATCGTACTTCGGCCCGAGCGCCTCCTGCACCTTGCGGCGCAGGCGGTTGATCTCGCTGTGGCCGATCTTGTAGCCGCAGGCCTGGCCTGGCCAGGCGCAGTAGCGATCGACCTCGCCGCGCACTTCCAGCTCGCCCGAGCCATTCGCGGTCATGAACCAGCGGATCGCCTCCTCGCGCGTCCAGCGCTTGGCGTGCAGGCCCGTGTCCACGACCAGCCGGCAGGCGCGGAAGGCGATGGACTGCAGGTAGCCGAGGCGCCAGATGGGCTGGTTCTCGTACACGCCGAGCTCGTCCGCGAGCTGCTCGGCGTAGAGCGCCCAGCCCTCGGAATAGGCATTGAAGGCGAGGAGCGTGCGGATCAGCGGCAGCCGGAAGGCGTATTCGCCCTGCCAGACGTGCCCGGGCAACGACTCGTGGTGGGTCAGCGTCGGCAGGCTGAAGGTGTTCCACAGATCGGTGGTGCGCAGGTTGATCCAGTACTTGCCCGGCACCTTGCCGTCGATGCTGCCGGGGCCGCCGTAGGCGCCGGGCGCGCCCGGCTCGACCTCGGGCGCCATGCGCTTGATCTCGAAGTTGCCGGGGACGAGCGTCTTGAAGGCCTGCGGCAGCCGCGCGCGGATGTCGGCCACGCGTTCCTCGAGGAACTTCATGATCTCGGCGCGGCCGGGGTCGCCTTCCTGGAACTTGTAACGCGGATCCTCGCCGAGCGCGGTCATGCGCTCGCCGACGGTGCCCTCGGTCATGCCCTCGGCCTTCAGGATCGCGTCCATCTCGGACTGCAGCGCCTTCAGCTCCTCCTGGCCGCGCTCGTGGATCTCCTCGGGCGTCATCTCGGTCGTGGTCGAGGCGCGCAGGTTCCAGGCGTAGTAGGCCTCGCCGTCCGGCAGCTTCCAGACGCCGGCGTCGGAAGTCGCGCCGGCGCGGTGCTGCTCGAGTTCCGCCAGTTGGCGCGACATTGCCGGGACGACCTTCTCCATCGTGATCCTGGCGGCCTGGCGGGTGTAATCGCCCGGGAGGCCCGCGGTCTTCTTCGTGAACGAGGCGATCATCGGCCAGGTCTCGACGATGCCGCTGCGCGCCATCCGCAGCTGCGCCAGCGTCTTGTCGAGGATGAAATCGGGCGCGATCACGCCCTGAGCCGCCGCCGATTGCAGGCGCCCGGTCTCGCCATCGAGCTGCCCGGCATAGGCCTCGATTCGCGCGAGATAGGCCTCGGCATCCGCGGCGGTCGCGACGACGTGCTGTTCCACGAGGAAGCTCGGGATCTCGAGGAAGGCGCCCTTGTTTTGCGCCACGACATACGGCCCGTTGGCCCAGTTGATGCCCTGGTTGAGCACCACCATGTCGCCGTAGGGGAACCTGAATCCCTCGGCCGCGATCTCGTGCGCGGTGCGCACCACATCAAGATCGAGGCGCGTGGCCTCGTCGAGCGACTCGACGTCCACCTCCGCCATGCGCGCGAGCCGCTCGGCCACGCGCTCGGCGATCGCCTTCTGGCCGGCGGCGGAGCGGTCGGTGAGGCGGGACTTGAGCCCGGCGCGCGCGCCCGTGTCGATGCCGAGGCTGGTGGTGTTCTCCGGGTAGTCGGCCAGCATGTCCTCGGCGATCTCGGCGAGGAGCGCTTGCGCGTCGGCCTCGTCGCCCTTCTTCGCGCAGGCGGCGAGCTTCGAGGAAAGGGCGAGGACGGCGGCGGTTCCGGCGATGAATTCCCGGCGGTTGGTGGTCACGAGGTTTCCACGATCTGTTCCAGCCATGGCACGAGATGTTCCATGTCAAAAGCGCCCTGGTCCAGCAATTTAATGAACTTGCGGTAAATGGCCTCAGAGCTGGCGGTGATGGTGTGGCCGTTGATTCTCAGGAAAACGTCGGTGACCGCGAATGCGGTGCGTTTGTTCCCGTCCATGAACGGATGGTTTTGAACCATGCTCTCCAGGAGCGCAGCAGCCTCGTGAATGATGGTCTGGTAGTAGCCGGTTTGCGGACGATGAAGGGCTGATTCGAGCGCGCCGAGATCGCGGACGCCGGGTGCGCCCCCGTAACGCTCGATCAGCTGCTTGTGGAAGAAGAGTGCGTCAGCTGTGGTGACGTACTCCGTCATTTCGCCAGCGAGCGATACAACTCGTCGCGCTCCTTGAGGCTTTGCTGAAATGCCTCGAGCACGTTTCGACGCGGCGCCTGCTGACGCTTGTGGGCGAGATACTCACGCATCGCGTCCCCAAGCACTGCCTGCAACTGGCGCCCTTCACGCGCGGCGATTTCCTGCAGTCCATCGAGGACTTCAGGTTCGGCCTGCGAGGAGAACTTGCGCAGAGTGCCCATGGCGCCTCTCATCTTGAGGGATCTTGACGCATCATGATACATCAAGATGGCAGAAACTCAAGCCGGACCCTGCGGACAATGAAACCTCGGCCCATGCGGCCATTGAGCCAGCCAATCGCGCGCGATTGCGCCCACGAATGCATTCTGGGAAAGTGCGCTCGCAGGGGGGTATCCGTGGGCGACACCACACGCAGGCGCGTCCTGCAGTCCATTCTGGCCGCGCCGGCGCTCGCCGGCCTCCCCTCCGCGTTACGCGCATCCGGCGAGGACGACTCGCTCATCACATCCGCCGCCGAGGCGCTCGACGTCTTCGATTTCGAGCGCCTCGCGCGCTCGAAATTGCCGGTCGCCCACTGGGGCTATCTCAAGACCGGGGTGGACGGCGACGCCACGCTGCGCGCCAATGAGGCGGGTTTCGCGAACTACCGCCTGCGCGTGCGGCGGCTGGTGGACATCTCGCGAATCGATACGTCGGTCAGCCTGTTCGGCAGGACCTGGCCGTCGCCGATCTTCCTCGACCCGGTCGGCAGCCAGCGCGCGTTCCACCCGGACGGCGAGATCGCGAGCGCGAAAGCGGCCCGCGGCCGGAAACACCTGCAGATGCTCTCGTCGTTTGCGTCCACCGGCGTCGAGGATGTGAATGCCGCCCGCGGCGAGCCGGTTTGGTACCAGCTCTACCCCACCGACCGGTGGCCCGTGGCCTCGGGACTGGTTCGCCGTGTCGAGGCGGCCGGCTGCCCGGTGCTGGTGTTGACGGTCGACCTCCAGGCGGGCTCGAACCGCATCACGCTCGAGCGCGAGAAGCGCCGCGACTCGCGCAATTGCACCGCATGCCACACCTCGAGCCCGAGGCTCGCCGACGAAGTCGCCCGCAAGCCGATGTACCGCGGGCTCGACGTCCAGGCAGTCGAAGACCTGACATCACCCGACATGACCTGGGAGTACGTGAAGCGCCTGCGCGACATCTGGCCGCGCAAGCTCATCATCAAGGGCCTCGTCACGCGCGAGGACGCGCTGCTCGCGGTCGAGCACGGCGTCGACGGCATCATCGTCTCGAATCACGGCGGGCGCGCCGAGGACAGCGGCCGCGCCTCGATCGACAGCCTCGCCGAGGTCGCACCCGCTGTCACCGGCCGCGTGCCGGTGCTCATGGACGGCGGCGTGCGCCGCGGCGCCGACGTGTTCAAGGCACTCGCCCTCGGCGCCGATGCCGTCGGCATCGGCCGGCCCTACATCTGGGGACTCGCCTCGTTCGGGCAGGAGGGCGTCGAGCGCGTGCTCGAGATCCTGCAGTCGGAGCTCACCGGCAACATGCGCCAGGCGGGAACCACGAGCGTCGCCGAGATCTCCGCGTCGTACGTCGTCGACCGCCGGCGCGCATGACCCCGCCGGCGTTGACGCGCCGCGACCTGCTGGCACGCCTCGCCGGCGTCGCGGCGTTGCCGGTCGCCGCAGCGTCGTGCAAGCGCAGTCCGCCGGCTGCTCCGGCGGCCCAGGCTGCCGTTCCCTTGCACTATTCGAGCCTGGCGAGCGTCGCGAAGCGCATCGAGGCCCGCGAGCTCCGGCCGTCGGAGCTGACACGACAAATGCTCGACCGCATCGCCGCGCTGGACGGGCAACTGCAGAGCTACGTCACCCTCATGACCGACCGGGCGCTCGCGAGCGCCCGGCGCGCGGACGCGGAGATCGAGGCCGGCCGGTACCGCGGGCCTCTCCATGGCGTGCCGATCGGGGTGAAAGACCTGTGTTACACGCGCGGCGTTCGCACCATGGCGGGCACGAAAATCTTTGCCGACTTCGTGCCGGATTTCGACGCAACCGTGGTCGCACGGCTCGAAGCCGCCGGTGCGGTCATCCTGGGCAAGCTGGTCCTGTGCGAGGGTGCATTCGGTCCGTATTTCCCCGGTTCGCAGGTGCCCGTGAACCCCTGGGATGCCGCGCGATGGACCGGCGTTTCATCGAGCGGCTCGGGCGTCGCGACGGCCGCGGGGCTGTGTTTCGCGTCGATCGGCACGGATACCGGAGGGTCTATCCGCTACCCGTCGGCCGCGAACGGATGCGTGGGCCTCAAGCCCACCTACGGCCGCGTGAGCCGCCACGGCGTGTTCGCGCTCGCCCCCTCCATGGACCATGTCGGGCCGATGACGCGCACCGTGGAAGACGCCGCCATCCTGTTCGAAGCGATGGCGGGCGCCGATCCCCAGGATCCAACGTCGCTGCCGGACCCGGTGCCCGCGGTACGCGCCGAACTGGGACGCGGTGTCTCGGGTTTGCGGATCGGTTTCGACCGTCGCTACGCCACCGACAACGTGGATGCCGACGTGGCGGCCGCCATGGACGAGGTGCTCGCGACCTTGACCCGGCTGGGGGCGCAGGTCGTGGAAGTCGCCATGCCGGACGTCAGCCAGGTCGGCGGCGCCTGGCTCGACCTGTGCTACGTCGAGGCGCTGGCGGTGCATGCGGCGACGTTCCCGAGCCGGGCCGGCGAGTACGGACCGGGGTTTCGCGCCGCGCTCGAGGCGGGGCAGCGAGTCACGCCGGCGAGGCTCGCCGCGGTGCAAGAAATCCGGTCGCAGGTTTCCGCCTCGATCGATGCCCTGTTGAACGGCGTCGACTGCCTGGTGTGTCCGTCGATGGCCAACAGCGCGCGCGTGAAGGAAGCGAATCCGTTCGACGAGGAGACCG